>JAUSMY010000023.1 GCA_030646035.1 Thermodesulfovibrionia bacterium
CTTGCTGCGCCGCCCCAGGTGCTTCCGTTATGGCACTGAGTGCAGTCCCTCGGGAACGAAGGATGCTCTCTCGTGTGATCACCGGCATGGCAGGTATAACAATCATCCGGACTTGTGCCTGCGTAATTGCCCGGATAGCCGCTGCTGTGGCAAGCGTTACAGTCCAAAGCTGTGTGCGGCCCTTTAGGCTGGGAGTTCTGATGGCTGTAATTTGCGTCTGCCCAACTGAATTCAGAATGGCAATCTGTGCACGAGGTGCTGAAGTTCAGAGCTGTATGAGAAGGTGAATTTGTCTGCTCAAATTTGCTTGCGGCGACACCTGAGGCTGAATGGCAGTTGTAGCAATCATCTCCTGATAAACGGATATTATCCTTGTGGCATGTCATGCAGTCATTCTTTAGGGAAGCATGCGCTCCGCTGAATCCAAATGCCGAATGGGTAAAGGAGGCCTTGTCCCATGAACCTGTTGTTGAGTGGCACTCTGTGCACTCCTTTGAAAAACCACTTGATGTATGGAGAGGAGCTGTCTGGTAATCGCTTTCATGACATGAAAAACAGTCTGAAGAAGTGTTCATAAAATTGTTGTTAGTGTGGCATTCTGAACAATCAGCTTTTTTGTGAGATCCTGTCAGCCTGAATCCCGTATCATTATGGTTGAAGACTGCTGGAACCCACCTGTCCTGAGAGTGGCAGTCGGTGCAGAAAGGGCTGAACTGGCTCTGGTGCGGCTCGTTATGACAGCTTGTGCAATTAGAACTCAGCTTGCCAAAGCTGCCGCTCTGACGGTGGCACTTTGCGCACTCCAGGCTTTTATGCGCCCCTTTTAATTCCGAGGACAATGAATTGTGGAGATATGTTATAGGATCCCACCTGGCCGGAGAATGGCATTTAGTGCAGATATTGCCAAACTCGCCTTTATGTTTATCCTTATGGCAGCCCAGACATTCTTTGTAGTCGCCTTCTAAACTGAAGCTGCCGGCATCAATGCTCTTCTCCTTTCCGAATTCTTTGAAGCTGACCTTTTCCTTCTTATGGCATTTCTCGCACTCAACCTTCTCATGCTTTCCTTCAAGCTTGTATCCGGCATATTCATCAGAGCTGTGCCTGAAGGTCTCTTCTTTCCACATATTTTGAACCGTATGGCAGGTATCGCACTTCTGTCCCTTGAACTGCTCCCTGTGTATATCAAAATGACAGTCGCTGCAAAGCCCGCTATTGCCGGGTTTAAGATCACGGATAAGCTTATCTTTACCTGCCGCTATTGTGACCTTCTCCTTCTGATGGCAGAGCTCGCATTCAACCTTCTCATGCTTTCCTTCAAGCCTGAAATCGGTAAGCTTCGCGTCATTATGGTCAACCTTTGCCTTCTCCCATCCCTCTGTGGTGTGGCATTTGCTGCACGTCTTCTCTTTCAGCTTGCCCTTATGAATATCCTCGTGGCAGCCTGAGCATTCCTTGTTCTCTACGTGGCTGAAGTCGCCTATTGCGATCTTTTTATCCTTGCCGAATTCCTTAAAGCTCACCTCTGCTTTCTTATGGCATTTTTCACACTCAACCTTCTCATGCTTTCCTTCAAGCTTGTATCCTGTGTACTCATTAGAGGCATGACTGAAGGTCTCTTCCTTCCACTCATTCTTAACTGTATGGCAGGAATCGCACTTCTTTCCCTTGAACTGCTCCCTGTGTATATCGAAATGACAGTCACTACACAGTCCGCTCTTGACAGGTTTCAATATCCTCACATCTATCTTCTCTTCCTTGCCGTTGACACTGACTGAGACCTTCTCTTTCTTATGGCAGAGCCTGCACTCAACCTTCTCATGCCTGCCTTCAAGCCTGAAATCGGCAAGCTTGGCGTCATTATGGTCAACCTTTGCCTTTTCCCATCCCTCTGTGGTGTGGCATTTGCTGCATGTCTTCTCTTTCAGTTTTCCTTTGTGGATATCCTCGTGGCAGCCAGAACATTCCTTGTTCTTTAGAGGGCTGAAGTTGCTTATCGCGATCTTTTTATTCTTGCCAATTATATCTTCCTTCTTGTGGCATTTTTTGCACTCAACCTTCTCATGCTTTCCTTCAAGCCTGAAATCGGTAAGCTTCGCGTCATTATGGTCAACCGTTGTCTTTGTCCATCCCTCTGTGCTGTGGCATCTGCTGCATGTCTTCTCTTTCAGCTTACCTTTGTGTACATCCTCATGGCAGCCTGAACATTCTTTAAAATTGCCTGCAACTCTGAAGTTTGGAACACTATAAGCCTTATCTCTATACCCGGGCTTTTCTTCCACCGTTTCCCTTGGATGGCATTTTTCGCACTTGGCCTCTCTGTGCCTGCCGGTCAGTTTAAATGCAGGAGATTTATCATGATCGAATCTTACATCCTTCCATCCTGTAAATGTATGGCATCTTATGCAATCCTCTGAAAGCTTTTTTCTATGCACATCAGCATGGCAGTTCAGGCATTCGGGCGAGAGGCCAAGATATGTCTTTTTCTCTTTATGGCATTTATTGCAATCCGTCTTGTGCTTATCCAGCAAGACATATCCTGTCTTGCTGTGGATAAAAGCTTCTTTATTAAGCTGCACAATATCGTAATCCTCGCCCTTGTGCTCTTTGTGGCAATCAATACACTTTCCTTCAACTTTTGCATGAAAACCCTTATCAGAGTTTATGCGTCCCATTAATTTTTTGTGGCAGGACTTGCATGAAGAATCCTCTATGCCTCCGCTGAGTGAGTGGCACTTTACACAATTTGATATGCCTGTTAACTCACTGTGAGACTTGGAAAGCTGTCCCGGAGATATCATATCTCCGTTTGCAGTTCCGCAAATGGCAAGGGTAAAAATAGAAAGAAACGTCAGTTTAAAATACAGATCTTTCATTGTTGAGAATATCGACATTTTCCTCCTGTATTAATTATTTGTTAATAATTGTTATAAATTATTCAGCTAAAAAGCCCTCTTTCACTCCATCGGAAGCAAAAGAGGGCTTTAGTTATTTAGTTTTCTTCCTCTATCTCTGCACTTGCTGCAATAAAATCAACTCCGTCAAAGTTTCCCTTTGCCTCAACTGTGTCGCCTGTTCTGATTATGTTAAAAAATGCAGAGGCGTTTACGTTATTGTCATTTGCATCCGTAAATGCCGCGCCGGTAACATCAACATTTATCCCCAATATCACAAGAGAGGCATCAGGGTTCTCCGAGTCTACTGGCCCCTCGATCTCATCATTGCCAAAGCCGGGGTCATCACTCCTTTTAAGTTTGACAGCTATGATATCGCCGCTGCTGCTGATAAAACCTCCTATCTCAATAAAGTCACCTGCATGCAAGTCAGTAAAATTAAATGACCTCAGCCCCTGCAGTGATTCGTCCTTGAAGATCGTGTTTGAATCCACATGTACTGTCAAGCCAAAAAGAGCCACTGTGGAATTCCCTGCATTGACAGCCTCAATATTGCCTTCAAGGCTGACATCCCCTGTCTGCAGTCCGCGAAACTCTATCTTATCGGCAACAAGAGACCCGTCAGCATTGACCGTGCCCTCAACTTCAACCCTGATATTAAGAGCTATGTCATTTACAGTGCCATACTCAAAGAGCGTGCCGGAGTTGGTCTGCACCCTCTGGCCGTCTACCATAAAGTCTGTCTGGGATGTTACCTCTGTTATTACGTCCTCGATCTCCATAGACTGTCCGTCTGCGGCATTGTATTCCTTAAGTTCGATCTCATTTGCAAAGAGTGTGCTGCTGCTCAGGCTTCCTTCAACTTCAACAAATGCCCCGTTAACAATATTCGGAGGGGACTGAACGCTGCTGTAGTCAACCATCAGAGTACCTATGGTGAATATTCTGTTAGTTGAGTTATGGTTGGAAACAACGCCCTTGACCTCAAGGCTTTGAGGAGCAGAGGCGAGCTTTTCAATATATGTAGCAAGGATACTCCCGCTGCTGCTGACAAAACCGCTTACAATGACATTATCTCTAACCGCCAGGCTCGTAATCCCGGCCACGCCCTCAAAGATAGTATTGCCGTCAATGGTCACTTTCTGGCCCAGCACCACCAGGCTATTATTAACGGTGTTTATGCTTGTAACAGCACCTTTTGCTTCAGGTGTAAACACTATTGTTGAAGCAGAGTTGCCTGTAGCTGTAACTGCGACCTTCATGCCGACCTTTAGATCGGTTTCTGTTGCATTGCCTTTATCTACTGTGATCTGCGTTCCAACAGTTTCAAACTCTATGCCATTAACAAATACGCTGCCGAATCCAGATACGACACCTGCGTACATTCCTGTTCCGCCTACTCCTCCTCCGGCAACAGTAGCACCGCCTCCGCATGAGATAAACACCGTCGGAAAAACGGCAAGAAGCAGCGCCACTATTTTTCCCCAGCCTGCATGTTTTAGTTTCATATATGACATATTGATCCTCCGTATTTTGCTTGCCTATTCAAAATAAAAGATGCCGAGGCCCGCTTTTCTCCTGCCCTCGCCCTTGATAAGAGGGTTGTTATCCCTGTCGTAACTTGAGATGACGGTGTTCACCGAGTCTATAAAGTCCTCACTCATCTTTTCGACATTCTTTTTGACAGTGAGCCATGCATCTTCAGGTATATTGTCGTATGAGACTTTTCTCTGAAAGAAGGCTCCTGCAGGGTCATTAACAATATTGTTGTTAATGGTTGATATCAATTCACCGACATCAGTACCCATAATACTTATCTTCTCAGCCTCTCCTTTCTGAACTATATATCCCTTTGTCATCAATTTGATCTTGCCGTTATTCATCTTGGCAACTCCTGTTCTCAGCATCTCATCAAGCATGGCTCGGGGCGGCATATCACCGCTGTATGCCTTTACAAGGGAAGAGAAGCTGAACTCTCCGTTCTCAAAATATAACTCTTTTGGGTTCCCTTTTCTATCCTGATAGGTAAAATCATTGCGCCAGCCGTTAATTACCCTGACAGCGCGGTTGTAACGGTCAGTTAAATCAATATCATCCGACTCCGATAGCCCGCTCACCCTCTTGACCTCTTTGCGGGAAAGGCCTGTAAGGACAGCAACACGGGATACGGTCTGCTTTTTACCTGGGATGGCAAACTCTCCTGACGCAACATCTACATATGCCTTTTTGGCAAGTTCGCAGAATGTGCCGTATGAGACCCCATTTCTGATAAAGAGCCTGACAAGCGGCGTAAGAAGTCTTATGACTGCGGACGAAACAGTCTTTCTCATATCTTGTGCCATATTTGGGATTATAATCCCAAATATGCAAATTGTCAAGCCAATGCGTCAGAATGCCCTTGTGATTTAATAAGGTATTCCTAATAAAATGAGTGGGAAGGAGAAGTTAAGTGATGTTTATTCAGGTCTGCAGAGGAGTTGGGAAAACATAAAGGGGACTGAAAATGTTTTTCAGTCCCCTTTATGTAATGTTATTTGAAAAGTCTATTTATAAAGCGCTTATGATCTGGGAAATGACCTCTTTGCTGTCGGTTGATTTAATATTTTTAAGATTCCCCTTTTTAGAATAGTAATCGATCAGCGGAGCTGTCTGGTCAATGTATGTCTCAAGGCGTTTGGTTATCGCCTCTTCGGTCTCGTCTGCCCTCTGAACTGTCGGGCTGCCGCACTTGTCGCAGACGCCCGCTACTTTTGTAGGCATGCTTTTTACGTTATATATTGCCTGGCATGAAGAGTTGGAACAGGTTCTTCTTGTTGTCAACCTGTCGAGTACGACATCTTTGCTGACATCTATATTCGCCACGAGGTCAAACTTTATGCCGAGCTTATTAAACATCTTATCAAGCTCCTCAGCCTGCGGTATCGTCCTTGGGAATCCGTCAAAGATGAAGCCCTTTTGGCAGTCAGGCTCCTGCAGCCTCTTTTCCATCATGTCCATTATCAATGAATCCGGGACAAGCCCGCCGCTGTCCATAAAACTCTTTGCCTTTTTACCGAGTTCTGAACCGGCCTTTATCTCGCCCCTTAAAATATCACCTGTTGAGATATGAACTGAACCGTCATGATTTACAAGCTGTTTTGCAACTGTTCCTTTTCCGGCTCCCGGTGAGCCAAGCAGCATTATCTTCATCTTTCCTCTCCTTAAATTAGTTATTAATTGTAAGCTGTTTTGCTATCAGTTCTTACAAAACTTTTTTAATTATATCTCAAGACCGGCAACAAGCCTCCTGACCGCCTCTGCTGAAACATTCATCGCCTTCAGCTCTTCATCGGTCAGCGGCAGCTCAACGATCTTTTCAATTCCTTCAGCAGACAGTTCGACCGGCACCCCGAGATAAACGCCTTTGATCCCATACTCGCCGTCAAGATAGACAGAGCATGGAAGCAGTTCGTCTTTATAGCCGTACATCGTCTCGATCATCTCAACAACAGAAGCTGCGGGCGCAAAATACGCGCTTCCTGTCTTAAGCAGGCCGACTATCTCAGCACCGCCGTTCTTTGTCCTTTCAATAATAGCGTTTACCCTGTCCTCAGGAAGAATATCGGAAATATCTTTTCCACCCACAGTTGTAAAACGAGGCATGGGCACCATCTGGTCGCCGTGGCCGCCAAGTACCATGGTCTGAATATCTTTGGGAGAAACACCGAGCTCCATTGCTATAAAGCTCCTCATCCTTGAAGAGTCAAGCACACCGCCCATTCCTATGATCTTTTTATGGGGAATACCAGTAATCTTCTGCACAAGCTGCGCCATGACATCCATTGGATTGGTAACAACGATGATAACCGCCTCAGGCGATGTCTCTGCAACGCTCCTTGCGACAACATTGATAATGCCGGCATTGGCCTGAAGCAGGTCGTCCCTGCTCATGCCGGGTTTTCTTGCCAGGCCGGCAGTTATAACGACTATATCCGAGCCTGCGGTCTCTTCATAGCTGTTTGTCCCAATGACCTTTGAAGATGAGTTCCAGAGAGGGCATGCTTCCTGTATATCAAGCGCCTTGCCCTGCGGAACTCCTTCAACGATATCAACCAGAACGATATCCGCCAGGTTCTTCTCTGCGATTAACTGTGCTGTTGTTGTGCCCACATTCCCGGCACCGACGACTGTGATCTTTTTATGCATAATGACCTCAATATTATTATCTGAAATGGATAAACATTATAGCTGAGACAGGCTGTGTTAGACAAGTTATAATGGGAAACACATCAGCCTTGAATAGATACCACTTATTCTTCATTCGCTCAATAGCTCTATAACCGTCACTTCCGGCGGAGACATGAAACGTATCGGAGGGCCCCAGGTGCCTGTTCCGCGGCTCACATAAATTGCAGAGATGTCGGTTATCTTATGATAGCCGCTTATAAAGGGGAAGAACCTGGCTACAAAAAAGTTGAACGGGAATATCTGTCCCTTGTGTGTATGCCCTGAGAGCTGTAGGTCATAGAGGCCAAGGATTTCATTATCAAGAAGGGGCCGGTGTTTCAGAAAGAGGGTGAACTTGTCTGAAGGCAGTCCTGACAGAAGTTCCTTTTCAGAGATGCTTCTCATATCCCCAAACCCCTCGCCTCCCCCATCATCAACTCCGGCAATATTAATAATGCCGTCTATCGTCATCCCCTCACCCCTGAGCAAAGTAAAACCCGCCCTTTCAATGAACTCAAGCGACTTCTCAAGGCCTGCGTAATATTCATGGTTTCCTGTTATGGCGAACTTCCCGTATTTCGGCCTTATCTCCTTAAACATATTTGAAAGATCATTAAGGTCGCTGCGCTGGCCGTCTATGAGATCTCCTGTGCATACAAGCATGTCAGGCTCTTCTGCCTTAACTTTATCAAGTATGTTTCTGAGCCTTTCCTCTCTTACGATATGCCCGAGATGTACATCGGATATCTGTACTATCTTAATCTTGCCGATACTTGCCGGTATCTTTGAAGAACGGACAATCACCTTTTCGACTTTAATATCCAGTGCTTCAAAGTATCCGTAAGATGCTATCAAGATTGCAATAAGAAGAGGTGCGAAGAATGCAAAACCTGAAGACGGTTGAAGCCTTGAGAGATCTTTTCCGAATATTCTTTTAATGATAAACAGGATAGATTTGTAACCGTCTATCGCTACTCCATAAACAAAGAAGATAAGCATAACACCCATCCAGAGAAATCCGACATTGGCGGTCAGATATGCGAATGTCTCAAATCCCTGTTTCTCATAGAACCGTACAAAGAAGGGCGCTGATATCATCAATACAAGAAAGAGTGCAAGAAAAATCAGAGGCCTTTTGCCGGGATGAAGCGCAGCCTTAGCCTTAAGGAATACGTAGAGATGCATTCCTCCGTAGGTCAGAATGAAGATTATGAAGAATAAAAACATTTTGGTTTAAGTTTATGCTTCTTCCTTGTAAAGATGAACGTCTCTCTGAGGGAATGGGATCTTGACGCCTGAGGCATTAAAGCTCTTATATATGCCGGAATTTATCTGATGAACCGTAAGACCCCGCAGAGAAGGGTCATGTATCCAGCAGAGCAGTTCAAAGTTCAGAGCGGAATCACCAAAGGTTCTGAACCTGACACGCGGTTCAGGCTCTTTCTCAACATTTGAGTTTTCCGAGGCTACGTTCAAAAGTATCTGCTCAACAAGGTCGATATCGCTGCCATAAGCAACAGAAATCGGCACCTTGATCCTGCACTTTGGTTCAGGCGCGCTCTCATTTATTATCTTTGTATTGGCAAGTATCGCATTCGGCACGGTTATCAGAATATCGTCCATTGTCTTGATACGCGTGCTTCTTATCCCGATCGTAACAACTTCGCCCCTTTCACCCTGATCGAGTACTACAAAGTCCCCGATCTTAAACGGCTTATCTATGAATATGCTTATGCCACCGAAGAAATTACCCAGCATGTCTTTTGCGGCAAAAGCGACTGCCGCACCGGCTATCCCTGCTGATGCGACAAGAGGCGTTATGTTTATCTTCCACAATGAAAGCAGGGCCATAAGCGCGGCTGCGAAGATGATGATCCTGGATATGTTCTCAGCAAATGGGATGATATCTTTTTTCAGCCCGGTGGAATCCGATTCTTTCTGTATCTGTGCCTGAATAACGAGGCTGCTGACCTTTATTAATGCAAAGAACCATATTATGACGATGAAGCTGTACAACATTGCGCTGGTGCGGAATGATAGTTTTTCAGACATTTCCAGGAAAGAGACAGAAAGGTTTATGCCGATAAACAGTGCTGTCAGGAATATGGGCCTGTGTATAAAATCGACAATCCTGTCATCTACTTCTGATTCTGTATATTTCGTTATCTTTTTAAGAAATCGGGAGATAAAGATATCAAATATCTTTGCAATGGCCACAGATAAAATTATCGTGATCAGAGCCTTCAGATATGGAGAGGTTATATTAAAGGAATCAAAGAGTTCTGACATTTTTCTACTTTAAACATACTAGAGATAAATTTCAATTGAATCGAAAAAAGATGAGGCAGCAGATGGTATCTAAATGCTTGGGGATTCTAAATTTAAGAAGATATTTATAGTGCGGGCTCTGTGTATGGCAAGAGCCCGCACTATAATGAATATGCGTTATTTGTTATTGCAATAAAACCTGAATAGAGTCTAAAGAAAAGTAACACCCGTCACATGTCTCGTCTTCATTTACAACAAAACTTTCACCATATAATCCTGCATCAATCACATAATGCTTTACACTTGGGGCTCCAGGCTCAGGCCCCGGCCCATCTGCAGAGAAACCATAATGGTTATCGATCCCGAAAATAAGCGGGCGTTTTACACCATCCGGACATGCGGCAGTGGTATTCACGTCCCATTTCCCGGAACTGAACCCTATGGAATAAGAATAAAGCTTCACTCTTTGATTGAATGTTAATCTATAGCCGGAACTTCTTTCTTTAACACGCCTGTCAAAAAATATGCCGTCAGCATCAGTTACCATACCTTCCTCACCGTACAATGGAGTTACTGTAAGTGAAAGTTTTCCTGATGCATCACTGTAAGAAGTCCCGTCAGTTTTAAGGTCAATATCTACAAGTCTGGCAGCATCCGCCTGATTCAGTTCAGGCTTTATCGGGTTCAATGCCCTTTTTTCCGACACACATGAAGTCAAAACAAAAAATACCAGCGGCAGCATAATTAAAAATTTTTTCATTTTTCTTAACCTCCGTTTCCCAAGTTTATAAAAGTTATTGGTTTGTTAATGATGTTATATATGGCAAATTATTAATTAAAAAAGATGAAATGTCAAGAAATATGGTAGCGATGGGTGGACTCGAACCACCGACCTTACGGATATGAGCCGTATGCTCTAACCGACTGAGCTACATCGCCTTTGGAGAAATGGAGAAATAAAGTAACAGAATAAAACTTTTAAAGTCAATTATACCAGATTAATAAGAGACAAGTTGCAGTCTCTAACACCATTATTATATTTGAGCTATAATTGCTGAATACTTATGGATAATGACAGCCCGTTTATAATAATCTCTGTCACAGGCGCGCACAGCAGCGTGGGGAAGACGACTTTATGTGCCATGCTGTTAAAGGAGCTTAAAGGTTTTGGAGCTATCAAATTCACCAGGACGCCTCTTTACACATCGCTGATAGATGATGAAGAGGTTCTGAAGCAGCGTGGGAAGGATACGGCAATCATGTATGGCGCAGGCGCGGAAAGGGTGCTCTGGATAAAGAGTCCCGGAGAAGACGGGCTTGAACAGGTTTTAGGCGAGGCGCTTCAGAGGATGAAATGCCTGAAAGGGGTCATTGTAGAAGGCAACAGTCCTGTGGATTTTTTAAATCCCCATCTGGTAATATTCATAATTGCACAAGATGGCGAAGTGAAACCATCAGCCCTTAAAGTTGCCGGCAGGGCTGATGTTTTAGTTTATAACTGCGGCAAAGATGCTGTGCATTTCGACCTTCCAGTTCCAATGCGGGAGGATGTCAGGGTCTTCAGTATAGATCTGATCGAAAAAAAGGGGGAATTTGATGAGCTCATCTCCTTTATCAAAGAGAGAGTTGCTGGAGGTTCGCATTAAGGAAGCTTCAGTTGACAGAGTAATAACATGCCATTCTATAAGGAAGATTGCTGAAGAGACAGAGGCAACTTACCTTGAGGCCGGAGATGCCGCAAACAGACTTGAGATCAAGATACGCGAATGTGAGCTCGGCTGTTTTTAAGGAGACCTGTTCATTAATATGGAAGCGAATGTCCTGCTTTTTGAATTAGCCCTTACCTTTTATTCCTTTGCCACTATTGTCGGCGTAATAGAGCTCTTCAGGAAGATAAAGGCCACATCAAAGGCAACATTATATCTTGCGCTGATAGGATTCCTTTTACATACCGCCAATATCGTGGTCAGGTATGTGCAGGGAGGGCATCTGCCTGCTACCAATCTGCATGAATCCACTTCGTTTTTAGCATGGTGTATCCTGCTCCTCTTCTTCTTTCATGAATACCGCTACAAGCTCGGCCTTCTAAGCTCTTTTATAATGCCGATAGTGCTTATCTTCATGCTCTCATCATCTGTATTCCCGAGGGAGATAACAGAGCTGAGCCCTGTGCTTAAGAGTTATTGGTTCGGTTTTCACGTCGCACTTGCTTTTCTTGGCGACGCGGCGTTTGCCATGGCATGCGGCATCGGCATCATGTACCTGATACAGGAACGCTTTGTTAAACACAAGCAACTGGGAGGTCTCTTTCAGAGGCTTCCGAACCTTCAGTCGCTTGATGAGGTCAACTATCACCTCATCACTCTCGGTTTCCCTCTCCTTACACTTGCAATGATAACAGGCGCCATATGGGCCAAATCCGTATGGGGGACATATTGGCGGTGGGACCCTAAAGAGGTCTGGTCCCTGATAACATGGCTCATCTACGCGCTTGTGCTTCATTTAAGGCTGACCGTCGGATGGAGAGGCAAGAAGGCTGCCATTCTTTCTATAGCCGGTTTCCTTTTGGTCATATTTACATTTTTGGGGGTTACCCTGCTCTTAAAGGGGATTCACGTCTTTGAGTAAGAACCTCATTAACAATTGCTAATTCAATGAATATTATCGTTGTAGGTCTTAATCACAAAACAGCGCCTATTGAAGTCAGGGAGAAGTTCGCATTTGACGGCGGCAAGCTTCAGGAGGCGGTCAATATCCTCAAGGCGTCAAAGATAACAGATGAGAATGTTATCCTCTCGACATGCAACCGCGTTGAGATGTACGCCGGGGTGAAGGACATAGCATCAGGGATCGAGAATATCAAGAAATTTCTTTCTGATTTTCACAATGTCCCGAGGGAGGCGCTTGATAAGTCCCTTTTTATTTATCACGGGCGTGATGCGGTAAGGCATATATTCAGGGTTGCGTCAGGCCTTGATTCAATGGTATTGGGCGAGCCTCAGATATTAGGCCAGATAAAGGATGCGTATGACTTCTCGCTGAAGTGCAAATCCACCGGAACCCTCCTTAATAAGCTGATGAAGAAGACGGTCTCTGTTGCAAAACGGACAAGGACAGAGACAGGCATTGGAAAGGGGGCTGTGAATATCAGCTATGCTGCGGTGGAGCTTGCCAAAAAAATATTTGGGGATCTGACCACAAAGGCCATTATGCTTATCGGCGCCGGAGAGATGGCAGAGCTTGCAGCCAGGCATCTTATTAATAACGGCGTAAAGGATGTAATAGTCGCAAACCGCACACACGAGAGGGCGGAAGAGCTTGCAAAGGAATTTCAGGGCAGAACGGTCAGGTTTGAATCTTTATTGCAGGAATTAAAAGATACGGATATAGTTATATGTTCAACCGGCGCGCCCAACTATATCCTGATGAAAGAAGAGATGCACATGACAATGAAGAAGCGCAAACAAAAGCCGGTCTTTATAATAGATATATCCGTTCCGAGGAATATCGACCCTGAGATCGATCATCTTGATAACGTTTACCTTTATAATACTGATGACCTTCAGGGCATTATTGATGTTAATGCAGATGAAAGAAAGATAGAGGCTGAAAAGGCTTCAGAGATCGTTGAATCAGAGGTAGAGACCTTCATGAAGTGGCAGGCGTCTTTATCTTCAGTCCCGACCATCGTTGCTCTCAGGGAGAAGGCAGAGGCTATTAAAAATGATGAGCTTGAGAAGGCGCTTAAGAAGCTCGGCCCTCTGGGAGAGTCGCAGACCAGGACGATAGAGCATCTTGCCAGCTCAATCGTAAATAAAATAATTCACGGCCCGACAGCAGCGCTGAAATCAGCTGAAGATGATAAAGAGATTGTGGTTGATGTTATAAGAAGATTATTTGACCTTGAAGGAGAGAAAGATAATGGCCAATCGTAATATTACAATAGCTACACGCGGCAGCATGCTTGCCCTATGGCAGGCCGAGTGGATAAAGTCGCAGCTCCTGGAATTAAACAATGAGATTACTGTGACCCTCAACAAGATAAAGACGACCGGAGACATCATCCTTGATGTCCCGCTTGCGCAGGTCGGCGGCAAAGGGCTCTTTGTTAAAGAGATCGAGGAGGCGCTTCTGGATGGGTCGGCAGACCTTGCCGTTCACAGCATGAAGGATGTGCCGACCGAACTGCCTGAGAGCCTGCATCTGGCAGCGATCTGCAAGAGGGAGGACCCGAGGGATGCATTGCTGGCCCGGAAGGGGATCAAGAGCATTAATGACCTCCCGCAAGGGGCGCATGTGGGCACGAGCAGCCTCAGAAGGATGTGCCAGCTCCTGAGCATCAGGCCTGACCTCAGGATAACCCAGCTTCGCGGTAATGTTGACACAAGGATAAGAAAGCTTGATGAGGGCCAGTTTGATGCTATTATACTTGCAACTGCCGGGGTCAAGAGGCTTGGCTACTCCGATAGGATAACCGAGAGGATTCACATTGATGTCAGTCTCCCCGCAATAGCCCAGGGGGCAGTAGGGATTGAGTGCAGGATCGATGATGTTTTCATTAATGACCTTATTAAGAAGCTTGACCATGCCGAAACATCAGTCTGTGTAAAGGCGGAGAGGTCGTTTCTCAAGAAGCTTGAGGGCGGATGCCAGGTGCCTATCGCAGGACATGCTGTTCTTGAGAGCGATGAGAAACTTGTCTTGACCGGCCTTGTAGGTAGCCTTTCAGGAGAGATCATAATAAAGGACATGATCAGCGGAAGGCCTGAAGAGGCAGAATCGCTGGGGACAAGACTTGCCGAATCACTCCTTGCAAAAGGCGCCGGCAAGATACTGGCTGAGGTCTATGGAAACAATCAAAGGCAATAATTACTTTTTGACGTATCTTTCATTATTGTTCCGTATTGGTTTATAATTTCCTGTTCTTATTATCTTACTATCCTAAACATAGAGGTTTAATATGCTTAAAGCAATGCACAGCAGTAAGTTCTTCAGTATGGTTATTCTGGGCGGGGTTATTTTTATTATCACTATATCATTCCTTTTCTGGGGTATCGGCCCCAAGTCCAACGATCAATCAGGCGTTCTGGCGAAGATTGAAGGCGAAAGGATAATGATCGATGAATATTGGAATAAATATAATGAGGCATACAGAAGGATGAAAGAAGTTTATAAGACCGAAGAGGAGCTTAAGGCGCTTGATCTTAAAGAGAGTGTTCTTTCTTCCATGATAGACAGAAATGTGCTTCTGGTAGCCGCTAAAAGAGCAGGCATAGATGTGTCTGATGAAGAGCTCAGGAATGAGATCATAAATACATCATATTTTCAAAAGAACGGCTCCTTTGACCCAGCTCTTTATGAACGGATACTCAGCCAGAACCGCATGAGCCCGCAGTCATTTGAGGCAGAATACAGAAATGACATCATTGTTAATAAAATGAACCGACTGATCGAAGAGACGGCCGAGCTGACATCCGATGAGATGAACATGCTCAATTCCGTAAAAGAAGGCAAGGATCAGTTAATTGAGGCCTTTCTTTCACAAAAGAAGAACCAGGCCATGCGTGTCTATATTGACGGGATGAAGCAGATGGTTGATATTACTGTGAACCGCGACCTTATCATGTAGCTCCCTTAAGAAATACTCTCCCGCGATTTTAAAAGGTTTTTTCAAGCTGATTCTTGTTTTTTGCCTATAATGGAATAACCAATTATGTAGTTTAACCTTGACAAAGAGGTCTCTTTCCTGTATTAATTTAAAACATGTTTAAGTCTGTAACTAATTATATTATTATATTTATCCTGGTGTTAGGGGGAGCAGCTGCAATTCCTTGTTTCCCCGGGAGGGCGCTTGCCTCTACTGATGCGGCCGTGGATATTAATGTAAATAAAGAGCTGGCAACAGTCATTGAGGCTTCATCATCATTGATGACAGCTACGGATGCGCAGACGGCGCCGGTCGATGTGATTATTTCTTCACAGACGACACAGGAATATTCAGAACAGAAAGAATCTGAGATCAATGGTCTCTTTGAAAGATTCGGTTTCAATAAAGTTGTCCAGGGCAGCATCATGTTTTATTCTGACAAGAAAAAATCCTTCAGCAAGAGCCTCGGCCTTGCGAGCAGGTATATCAAAGAAATGTCAGCCGTCTTCATTGAAAAGGGGATGCCTGCGGAACTTGCATTTCTTCCATTGATCGAAAGCGGATACAGGAACCACGCATCTTCAGACAAGAGCGCTTCAGGAATATGGCAGTTCATACCTTCCACAGCCAGAAGGTACGGGTTAAAGATAGATTCGTGGGTGGACGAGAGGCGTGACCCGGTGAAGTCCACTGTTGCAGCTTCTGAATACCTTTCTGACATGTATGACAAGTTCGGCTCATGGAACCTTGCACTTGCAGCATATAACGCAGGGGAAGGCAAGATAGGTATGGCTATAAAACAAAATAAAGGCGATGATTACTGGAAGATGAGGGGGACAGGGTATATTACAGAAGAGACAAAGAGGTTCATCCCTTCATTTGTGGCAGCGGCGGCGATAGCCACATATCCTGAAAAATATGGTTTTGACAGTATCGATCATGCTAAACCTTTAATATATGATGAGGTTGTTATAAAGGCTTCTATGGATCTAAGCACGGTTGCCGAATTTACAGGAGCCGGTGTGGAAGATATAAAAGACCTGAACCCGGAGCTGAAATCCTGGTGCACACCTCTGAATGTATCTGAATATAACCTGCGGATACCGGCAGGAACAAAAGAGTCATTTCTTAGCAGGATCGCTGAGGCCACTGAAGATGAACTCTTTTATGTGAAGGTCTACAGGGTGGCAGCCGGTGATACTTTAGGGAAGATAGCAAAGATGTTCCACTCATCGGTACAGGCGATCATTGATATTAATTCTCTTGGCAAGGATGCAGTGATCGTTGCAGGCAGAGATATTCTTGTGCCGGTAAACAGGGCAGAACAGCTCAAAGCCGGTAAGGTAGTTTATTTAAAACCTCTCAGCAAGTGCAGAAACCTGTAGTTTAAAACAGCGCCTGTACCTGAACTTTCACTTTCCGCCGACTAACTTATTTCGGGGCCTTCTCTTCTGTGCCGGTTGCCACGGGCTTGTTTTTATCAGCTATCTTTGCCGTAGCCTCTGCCTTCCATGGCGAGGATGGGAATGTTTTTGCAAGCTCTTCATACTTTGTAAGCGCCATATCATTATTCCCTGCAGCTGCGTAGTTCCTCGCTTCAAGTACAAGAGCGGTGTCTTTGAATATGCCGTTGTTCAAAGCAGCGAGCTTGTGGAGAGCGTCAAGAGCTTGATCGTTTTTGCCGGTTCTTGAATAAGCAGATGCCAGTTTCTGATAGACAAGCGGGAGTATCTCATCTTCCTTGCCAAACTTGCTGACAAAACGGTTGTATTCTTTGATAGCGTTTTCATAATTGCCGAGTTTAAAATATGAGTTCCCAAGTGAGAAGAGGGCTGTAGGAGTAATTTTGGTATCGACAGAGCTTTGGTAGAGGCCAAGCGCCTTTTTTAACTTATCTTCTCCCAACGAGCCTGGCTGGCTTGGGTAAAAAATCTTATTTGCATCCATTTCAATGCCGCGCGCCTTTTTCTCTATAGACGAATTGTATAGCAGAAAGGCCGCTGATATCACAACTATTAAACCGGCAACTGAAACGGCAATTGTGGCCTCTTTCTTTTTGTCTTTTATAAGGCCATTGATATTATCCCATGCGTGAGCGGCCATGGTCTTAACATCTGCATCATCAAGGCCGGTTTTTTTAACGACCCTTTTCTTTATCGCTTTAGGCATTTATTATCCTCCGGAATTTAACAGCCCATATGGGCTTAGCTGTATTTTTTTATAAGTTCTTCTGAATTATTAAAGACCTTCTCTATATCTTCTTCATCAATTCCCGCGGAACGCAGGACTCTCCATGCAAATCCTTTGGTGATAAGGTCGTCCGGTGTGTGGCTGTCGGTATTTATCACCAGTTTTGCGCCTGCCCTTAGCGCAATCCGTGCGACATGGCCGTTTGAGAGGCTGTGCCCCTTTCTGGATGTTATCTCAAGTGCAACGCCCTTCTCTTTTGCCTTTCTGGCATCATCAATAGATATAAGCCCCGGGTGTGAAATTATATCAGCGCCTGCCTCAATCCCTGCCGCGTTAGTACCCGCTATCACGGGTTCTACGATAGTCTCACCATGGACTATTACTATCTGCGCACCGAGCCCTCTTGCTTTTTCAACCATCTTGCCGATCAGCGCAGGTGGCACATGAGTTATCTCTGCTCCGGCTAAAACCTTAATATCAAGTTGTGCCGCGATCTCTTTGGCTGCTATAGCTATTCTCGGTATGACAAAATCCATATTTGAAATATCAACATGATCTGTTATTGCAATAGCCCTGTATCCGAAGCTGTATGCCCTCTGGATGAGCTCTGAAGGCAGAAGCGCACCGTCGCTTAAGAGTGTGTGGGTATGGAGATCAATCATGACATTGTAAGATACAGAAATAATGTTCTAATTGTCAAAAATTAAGAGTAATACAGAAAATGAAATTTCATATAAAAAAGAGGGCTGACCATACAGATCAGCCCTCTTTTGAAGTTTGTATTTTTCAGGGATCAGATATTTATAGGTCTTTCCCTGCTCTCTTTGCCCTTCTTCTCCTTACAACAGGTATCATCACCAACCCTATCAATGTTATAACCGCTATCCCCGGATGCTTTATGCCATAAACTAACGGGGTAAGCGCCCATCTTGTTACGGTTCTGAGGTTTTCATGCTTAGCGATATAACCGGCGATCGGTGGAGATGTCCTGTAATAGAACTTCACAAATGCCTTCCCGGCCCTATTTGTGAGAAGGATATTGTCCCTGAAGTCTCTCAGCACTTTCACATTGGGTTCAAAGTAGCTGCCGTATGCTGCTGTTGCTATAAAACAAAAACTGCTTGAAGAGTTACTATCTGTTTCTTCCGGAGGACTGCCGATAAACAGACCAAAAGCAATAGGCCCAGTTCCTACGTCCACTGTTTCAACCACTTCATTAATTGATGTGGCTATAACAGAAACTCTGTTGCTGTATCTGTCTGCCACATACACCCTTGTGCCGGCAGGATTCACTGCAATACCATGAGGGCCGTTACCTACTGTCACGGTATCAACCACTGTATCGGTTGCCGTGTCTATGACAGATATGTTGTCGCTGTCCATATTTGCCACATAGACCCTTGTGCCTGTCGGGTTCACTGCAACGCCAACAGGGCTGATTCCAACCGGGACCGTGGCAACTACTGTATCGGTTGCCGTGTCTATGACAGAGACACTTTGGCTGCCGAAGTGAAAGTTTGTTACATAGACCCTTGTGCCTGCCGGATTTACTGCAATGCCATAAGGCCACCCTCCTACCGGCACTGTGGTAACCACCGTATTAGTTGCCGTGTTTATGACAGAGACGTTGTTAGTGTTGAAGTTTGCCACATAAACCCTTGTGCCTGCCGGATTCACTACAATACCATGAGGACTGCTACCTACCGGCACCGAATCAACCACTGTGTTGGTTGCCGTGTTTATGACAGAGACGGTGTTGCTGGCGGCGTTTGCCACATAGACCCTTGTGCCTGTCGGGTTCACTGCAACGCCAAAAGGCTGGCTCTCTACTGCAATTGTATCAACCACTATATTGGTTGCCGTATCTATAACAGAGACATTGCCGCTGCCGATGTTTGTCACATATACTCTCGTGCCAGCAGGATTCACTGCAACGCCGGCAGGACCACCCCCTACTACTGGCGTTGTCGCGACTATTGTATCGGTTGCCGTGTCTATAACAGAGACATTGGCGCTGTCAAGGTTTGTGATATAGGCATAAGGCCTAGATCCGGTTACCGGCTCTGTTTCCGGCACGTCCAATGCAATGACATACCAGTCTGCTCCGCCATCTCCATCGTTAAAACCGACAATCAATGTGTAATCGTTGCCACTGTTTGGCGATTGTTCTATCCATGCACTATCTCTCACTTTATAGGAATTTGATATTGTTACGGTTTGATCAAGCGTCGTTGACAGGGCGGGGCTGACCCCGGTGAAGAAATTTGAACGGCAATCGCCGCCGCAATCATCAGGGTTCTCACCTTCAGGCCATTCAGGGATCCAGGGAACAGAGTTAATTATGGTCGGGAAATTATTCCACGGAGGGCCAACTTCGGTCCATGTCCCGGGAGCGGCAGCATCTACATGATTCCACTGAGCTGTATTTCCCCTGATCTCGAGGTAGCTCTCCCCATCAATGAAGGCTTCTACCCAAATTGTTGCTGCCTGAACATAATTCGGAAGGATCATAAACAGTGCGACTAAGGCGATGGCCAATGTAAGCGCTTTAATTGAAAACCTCTTCATTTTGCTCCTCCTTTAAGTAACATAGTAACTTCCCTGGTTTTTATTAAGAATACAGCTTTAAATTAACCATGTAAATTTTAATTATCATAGTAAATGTCTTTATTTAATTCAACTAAATTTTTCAAATTAATTATTTAGACAGTTTATGTTGAATATATCGGGTTTGGAACGCCGGCGGTTATGTTATAATTTTTTCAATGAAACCAGCCAAAATATTAATCCTACCGTTAGCTTTTATCTTACTCATCAGCATCTCAGCCTGCCAGAAACCTGCTGACAAGGCTGTAATAAAAGAAAAGAGGCTCAGGATAATCACAACAATCCCTCCCCTGTATTCATTCACAAAAAATATAGTCGGAAACCTTGCTGATGTTGAGAATCTGCTGCCTTCAGGTGTCGGGCCGCATGAATACTCTTTCAAACCGAATGATGTAAAGAGGGTTGCAGATGCCCGGATGTTGATCAAGAACGGGGCCGGGCTTGAGAACTGGCTTGACGGCATGATTGATCTTACCGGTGCAGGCAGCTTGAAGGTCATAGACACGAGCATTGGAGTTGATGTCATTAACAATGACCCGCACATCTGGATATCTCCGAAGAATGCGATGGTTCAGGTGAAAAACATTACTGATGCGCTGATAAAGGCTGACCCTGATAACGGCAAGGCGTATAGGAAAAACTCTGAAGATTATATAGCTAAATTAAAGCTTCTTGACGAAGAGATAAGCAGCGCGGCCTCAGGCTGGAGCAAAAAGGATTTTGTCTCTCTGCATTCAGCATTTCTGTATTTTGCCAAGGATTACGGACTAAGGCAGGTTGGTGTTATAATTGAGTCGCCTGACAAGATACCTACACCCGGCCATTTAAAAGATATAATGGGAAAGATCAGGGCTGCAGGCATCAAGGCGATATTTTCCGAACCGGGGCCGCATCCCAAGGCGGTGATGATGATAGCAAAGGAGCTGGGAGTTGAGATATACAGGCTTGACACCATGGAGGCAGGCGATCTTTCTTCAGGATGGTATGAGGAAAAGACAAGGGCCAACCTGCTTGTGATGAAGATGGCTTTTGATCAATATTACGGCGTCTCGAAAGGAAATTCCAAATGAGCATATTGTCTGTAGAGAACCTCTGTGTCAAGGTCAATGGACAGCATCTCATAGAGAATATAACCTTCTCTATTGAAAAGGGCAGCATAGTTGCCATCATCGGCCCTAACGGTGCAGGAAAAACCACGCTTGTTAAGGCTATCCTCGGGCTTATGCCGATAGCAGCTGGTTCAGCTTTTTTATTCGGCGAACTCTTAAAAGGCAGAAACTTCAACGGCAGGGTCGGTTATGTTCCGCAGATGCTTGAGTTTGACAGGACATTCCCTCTCACAGTATCCGAACTTTTGGGATTGACCGTCTCTCCGATGTTCTCCTTCTCTTTATACAAAAAACGGAAAGAGAAAAAAAATACCGACACGCTCCTCAGAAAGGTCGGGGCGCAGGACCTCTCTCAAAGGAAGATAGGCAGCCTTTCCGGAGGTGAGCTTCAGAGGGTCATGATCGCCAAGGCGATGGCCAATAATCCTGAGATACTCTTTCTGGATGAGCCTGCTTCAGGAGTGGATATAGACGGGCAGGAGAAGTTCTATGACCTCATAAACAGGCTTAATAAAGAGCAGGGCGTGACCGTCATAATGATATCCCATGACCTTAACATCGTTTACCGATTTGCCGATAATGTGCTCTGCATGAACAGAAAGCTGATATGCACCGGAAGGCCTGCAGACGCGCTTACGGATGAGGTCATAAAGAGCGTGTACGGCGAGATGATGGGAGGTTATATACACAGCTGCCATGAACATAATTAGCGATATACTGACATACCCGTTCATGCAGAGGGCGTTAATAGCTTCTGTGGTTGTTGGCATTCTATGCTCATACGCGGGCTGCTTTGTTGTGATGCGCAGGATGGCTTTCTTTTCTGACGCGATCGCGCACGCCGCCTTTGCGGGCATTGCTGCTGGTATGCTTCTAAATATCGATTACTCTATCTCATCCGTTGTCGTGGCGATCCTTATAGCCTTTTTTATAGCCTATCTTTCAGAAAAGACAACGCTGTCCAATGATACTGCTATCGGGATAGGTTTCTCCGCTGCGATCGCATCAGGAATGCTGATAATCGGGATGTTAGACGGCTACAGGGGCGATCTCTTTGGATTTCTATTCGGCGATATACTTACTATCAGCAATAACGACCTTCTTCTGCTCTCTGTTGTCGGCATAATAGTCCTCTCAACTCTCGTCATTTTTTTAAAACCGCTTCTTCAGATAGCGTTCAACAAGGACATCGCAAAAGTAGAAGGCACAAAGGTCAGGCTCTTTGAGTACCTGCTCTTCTTTGTCATAGCCCTTGTAGTTACCGTCAGCCTCAAGATAGTCGGCATCATACTTGTGACATCGCTCCTCATCGTGCCTGCCGCTTCGGCAAAGAACCTCGCAACGAACATGAGACAGCTCTTCGGGCTTTCAATAACATTCGGGGTCATATCAGGCATCGCCGGCCTGATGCTCTCCATTCACTTCAACTCACCCTCAGGCCCGACGATAGTGCTTGTCAGCATCGGGATATTCTTTTTGACTCTGCTGAAGAGAAAGGCTTAAGGCAGATTTCAAGGATGTATAGCTTTTACACGCCCTAATTCTCCGCTTTGCAGACGGACTTTGATCCCATGCGTATGTGAAGAAGACTTGGTTAAGATATCTTTCACAATACCTTCTGTAAGTTTCCCGGAACGCTGGTCTTGCTTTAACACGATTGAAACACGCGATCCCGGCCTTATGTCTGAGCGCATTGTGCCGTTCATCTATTCCTCCACCAGCTGCCACTCGGCATAGCCGTCTTTTCTCTCCAGTAGATGTCTATTGACTAAATGGATCTTCTTCCTCGTGGGATGAGTCTTTATCTCGATAAAAGCCCTTACAATACCTGCTATCGCAGCTTCCTGAAAGGTGTATTCGATCCCGTCTTTGAATTTTACAGTTGTCCTGATATGCCTGTGGCCTTCAGGTATTTCAGCGATGATCTCTTGTATATCCTCGTTCCTTACTATCATCTCTCCCCCTTGTTTACATTAAGATTCTGATTCTTCGGGCTATCTGTTTAAATTATACAGATTGTATTATTTTGAGTCATTAATTATTGTAATTACTATGAAGATAAATAAAGACATCATTGACAGGATATATAAGCATGCTGTTGAATCTTATCCTGATGAATGCTGCGGCATCATTACGGGCAAAGACGATCTGCAGATCCTTCACAGGTGCAGCAACATCCAGAATGAGCTTCATGCCGATGACCCTGAGGGAAATCCGAGGGACGCAAGGACGGCATATGCTATTGACAGGGCTGAGGCCGGGAAGATATATTCTGAAGCAAAAGAGAATAGCAGAGACGTTATCGCCTTCTACCACTCGCACATAGACTGTGACGCCTACTTTTCAGAGACAGACAAAGAGGCGCAGGTCGTTTTTGGAGAGCCTGAATTTCCGGACGCTATACAGATCGTGGTCTCAGTGATAAAGAAGAACATCTGCGGCCTGAAGTCATTCAAATGGGACAGCGACAAGAAAGATTTTGTCGTTTCCCAGATCTGAGCCTGATATTTATCCGCACTACCTCTATAAAGTATTATTTCTTTTTCAGCTTATAAAAACGGGCTGAGACGGTCGCTCCTTTCAGGTCATCCAGTTTGTAACCCATTGACTTGTCAAGACGGCTGAGGCGTTCATCCGGAAGCGGATGTGTCTTGAATAGGAGCTTTACGGAATCATCCTCTTTGCTGTAATGTCCCATCTGCTGCAGCACTTCGGCAAGGGCGTACTGGTCATAGCCTGCCCTTGCTGAGAGCACAACCCCCATGCGGTCTGCTTCATATTCAGCGTTCTTGTCCAGTCCGCGAGCCACTACTTCAGCCCCGCTTCCGATAAGTCTTTGCACGAGCTCGTTGTCCTGCCCTATCTCCCGGCTGAGCAATTTAGTCCCGAAGTCCATGACCTTTGCCTGCTGTATTACACGGTAGTGGTGTTTCCTTACAACATGTCCGATCTCGTGTGCCAGCACTCCGGCAAGCTGCGCCTCGTTTTGCAGTAACAGGTAAAGCCCCTGTGTAACGAATATATAACCTCCTGGCATTGAAAAGGCATTGACATCGCCGCTCTCTATCACACCGAAATGCCACTGGAGGTCAGGCCGCTCGCTCTGGTTTGCTACCCACCTGCCTACGCTGTTAACGTACTTCTGCAAGGCATTGTCCTTTACCAAAGGCGATGCCCCAAGAAGATTGCCCGCGATCTGACGGCCGACTGCGATCTCTTCTGTATCCGGGGAAGAAGAAACCCCTTTATTTTGTCCGGTCTTTGTGTCCAATACCTTGCCGATCCCGTTCAGCAATTCCTTGCCCAGGTCAAATCCGTAAACAAAGGGAGATAAGATAATGCACATGCCTAAGACTAAAAAAACAATTCGTTTAAACATTTGTCTTCTCCTATTCAGACAGATAAGCCACGCTGCGCGCTTTAAGCTGCGCCTTTGCGGCAAACTGTTCTGCATCTTTTTTATTGACAATGAACGATTCTGCAAGCTCAAGTTCTTTTGCATTAAACTTTGCGTTCTTCAGGTCTTCTTCATTGAGGCCGCGGATGCCGGTTGATGAGACCACATTTCCGGTCCCGGCCCTTCCTGAAGCCAGCGCTAAGACGCTTGACGTTTTTGTTCCTGAAGCAGATGTGCCGCTGCCGAGGCGTATGCTCAACATTCTTACCCATCCTTTTTTAGGAGCTGAGATCAGCATCCAGCCCCCGTCCCTTTTGACAATGGTCACCTTGCTGCCGGAAGCGAGTGAGCCAACCGTCTTTGCGTCCCGAAAGGGTTCAGCCTTTATCACATCTGCCTTAATAGCAGAGCCGGTCTCGGCTGTCAGGCCTGTCTGCACCGTAAGGCAGACCAATAATCCTGCAAAAAACAACTTTGTTAAAGTTCTCATACTTTTGTCCTCCCCGCTTCGTTCAGGCGCATCAGCGCCTCGCCAAAAAGCAAGACCCACCCGTCCCTGGCATGCTCGCCTCCGTCAATTCTCCCTTCATGAAAAATAACCGACATCACTCCCGCCTTCCAGCCTTTTGTCTGCCGGAGTTCAGCAGACGCCTCTTCCACTTCTTTTACTTCTTCCCTGATAAGGCCCTTTGTTCTTTCATCATTAAACCCGCATGTCCATGATACAGCTATCGTCCCCTCAAATAAACCCCATATCCCTTTCTGCGAGCCCTTCACCGTCTCTACATTCTTCGCCTGTATCCCGTGTTTTTCAAGACTATGGCGTATAGCTGCAACCGCTCTTTCTCCTGAGGATTTCATCTCTCCGCCGGTTTGTATCAGCATAAGCGCCGCATATAGCTCCCCTTCAGACGCCACAGAAGACATGACAGCGCTTTTTTCAAGAATCTTTCCGGTGGAAAAGTAATATATTTTTGCGCATGTAAAATAGGCAACTCCAAACATGACAGGCCCGGTCAGGTTTATATATGTGGTCATCAGGTTGATGCTTGCGTATGAGATCCCGATAAGCATGAATTGGGAAGCCCCGAAGATGCGTGCGAGCTTCTCCTGCCCGACATTTTTAAAAAATGCTATAGTCGTGCCCCAGATGATCAGGAGGGCGAGCAGAAGATTTGAAAGCCCGGTGTTGGGCACACGGAGATAATCGTCATGTTTGAGGTTGTCGATCGCAGTCGCGAGTATCTCCACCCCGGGATGAAGGCTGTCCATGGGCGTGGGTTTTACATCAAAAAGCCCGGCTGCCGTGGAGCCGATAATGACGATCTTACCGGTAAACTCGTCCTGCGGCCGTTTGTGGTACTTGCTCGTCATGTCCCAAAATACATCGGCAAAGCCTGCGTAATGATAAGTAAAAGGCTTGCCGCGCCAATTGATAAGGATATCATCTCTATCCGGCAGCTTTATCCCAAGCCATGTTACAACGCGCGCAGGCAGGGATGGAATGAGCCAGCCGTAATCCTTTCGATGCACAGTATATTGACGTGCTACCCCGTCACTGTCGGGATATATATTGTTGATGCCCAGCCGTCCGCCCTTGATAGCCGCTTCAAAGAATGGCAGGACAACAGCGATCGGTTTGTTCTCCGCAATCTCACCTGGAATGCGTGTTGTGCCGGGGATATGTTCAGGAAGGATGCTGCTTAAATTGTCATTTTGAGGGTCAAGGCGAAGGACTGTGAAAAATGTGTTATCGGTCTTATTGACGGCGTCATTAAAATAAGCGTCGCTGTCAGGATTGTACACATCAGGGTCAGAGAAGAGGATATCAAAGATAACAGCCTTTGGGCGCTGTTTTTCTATCTGCTCAAGAAACTCTCCCATGACCTGCCGCGGCCATGGCCATCGGCCGTATTCTTTAGCCATAGCAGAAAGGCTCGCCTCGTTAATGTCCACTATAACGATATCAGGATCAGGTTTGCTGACCACGATCCTGTTCCTTATCATAAGGTCAAAGGATGCCTGCTTCATCTTCGCTGTCCGGTTCAACAGAAGGCTGTCAGCTAAAACAACGAACGTAAAGACCACGGCAAGGTAAAGGTAAACGTAGGAGCTTGCCTTCAGTCGCCTGCTTATCTTAATCCACAAACTCTGAATGATATCTGTGAGCCAGTTCATTAATTAGATTCTACACCAAAAAGCAGGGAGAAGAAGGATTTTACAGCTTTTATCTTATAAATTATTCACGAGTTTATAAAGCGCAGGAAATTCATCTTCAAAAAGTTCAATATCTTCCTTCAGCAACCTCACGCACTCAGGCACATGCTTGAGAAAATACTTCTTCCCTTTCACAACAGAGAGAAAACCATAGGCTCCAAGCGCCTGCATATGTCTTTGAAGACGGGAGTAATTCAAGCTTGTCTTGAAAATATTCACATCAAACTTCGCGTCCGCAGTTTTCATACCATCTATGTAATATTTCAGCAGCCGCTCCCTTAACCCATCATCAAGCCGATAATAAGGATCCCAAAGCATTGACGCGATATCATAGGCAGGCGGCCCCATTCTTGCGCCCTGGTAATCTATCAGTCTTGGAACGCCTCCCTTTGTGACCATGATATTCTGCGACTGGAAATCACGGTGTATCACAGTTTTTGGGAAAGAGTCAGACCTTACTGCCAAGTCATGAAATTCTTTACCCAGTGCGGCTGTATCATAGACCTTTATCTTTTTTAGGCCTTTAATGAATCGTTCAACAAAATATCCTGTCTCCCACCTGAAGTGTTTATAGTCAAAGACCCTTGACGCGAGTGCGGGAAGGCCTGCAATATCCTTTGTCGCATCGTTATGAAGCAGCACGAGCATCGCAAGTATCTTTTTGTATATCTTCTCTATCTCTTCTTCTTCACGTTTGCATTTCAGCCAGTTATAAAGCGAGGTGTCTCCGAGGTCTTCAAATACTGCTATCTTCTTTTCGTGAAAGATCTCCCGGAGCGCAGGCACGGGGATGGAATGTTTGTGAAAGAAGCGGGTGTATTCGATATGCCTTTCAAAATCAGGGTCGTCTATCGGGCACTCCATCAGCACTGATGTCTTCCCGTGTTTTCGTATCCTGTAATATGTCCTGTCAGATCCGCCCGTGCCGATAAGTTCGCGGGTATCGTCACCTGATGCGGGGCTGCCGAGGGCTATCTTAAAACCATGGCCGAGAATATAGTCTTCACACTCAGAATCATCTTCCGCCATACCACCGGAGAGGATGATGGTGTTTTTCAGCAGAGCACCGCGTCCCAAGGTAGCTCCATCCTCTATCACAACATAACCATCTATATCAGCGTCACCGCATCCGCTTACAGAGGGATGCAGATATATCATCTCGCCTTCTTTTTTAAGCATCTGGAAGATCGCTTCGGCATATCTTGCAGGAGTGCCTATATCATTCCAATATGAACCGCTTACATCAAAGGTGCCGACCTTGTGTCCTTTTTCAATCGCATTAAGCCATCCGTCCACAAGGCTTGATGCGCCTGAAGGAAGCAGTTTGAGAAAACCGGGTTCATAAAGAGAGATGCCGGTATATGCCAGCCGTTTCCACTTCTCAGGATCAGGCTTATCAGGTTTGCCTACACGTTTCACAAATCCATTTTTATCTACATAAACAGTATTGAATTCAGGACAGTCATGCACTGCAAGTGTGACAAGATTCCCTGAATCAATGTGATGCCTCAGTAATTCCTCAAGGTTTATGTCTGAAATGATGTCTGAATT
Source organism: Thermodesulfovibrionia bacterium (assembly GCA_030646035.1). Classification (NCBI taxonomy): domain Bacteria; kingdom Pseudomonadati; phylum Nitrospirota; class Thermodesulfovibrionia; species Thermodesulfovibrionia bacterium. The sequence goes on from JAUSMY010000023.1 coordinate 28,087, forward strand.
ATGAAGGAGGAAGGTTCTCTCGCTGAGCAGCGTTTCGGCATTTTTAAGCGCCCCGCCTGTGCCCAGAACCATCTCTTCCTGAAACATTGTGACCTTCTCAGAATAAAGAGAGCCATCGATCCAGTTCTTAATAAGATCTTTTTGATAATGCAGGTTCACGCCTATCTTTTTTATGGGTAAGGTAGAGACACGCTCAAGCACCCTTTCAAGGATCGGTCTGCCTAAAACAGGGACAAGAGGTTTGGGTATCTGGTTTGTTATCGGCCTCAGTCTTTCACCAAGGCCTGCTGCGAGGATGAATGCGTTGATCTTAGTCATATAGCAGATATTTTCTTCTTACACTTCTGTTGAAGCTGATACACTCTTCTTTCCACCACTTTTCCATATTCTCAAGCGAGATGCCTTTCTCAATATCCTTGCGCAGCCTGTTTGTTCCGGCAAGTATGTCTATAGGCATCTTCTTCTTTTCATATTCGTACGGAGGCCTTTTCCATTTAAATTGTTTTGGATACAGGTCATGCGATGCCTTCAGTATCGCAATTCCTGTCTTGAACGGCTTAAAGGTATTTTTATTTGTAACATGTATCTGCGCGCCTCCGCATAACTTGCCCGCGTGTTTTTGAAATGTCGGTTGAAAGTACATCGGCCTGAAGACAACACCGGGCAATTTGAACTCGCCAAGCTTTTTTATAAGCAGATCAGGATCAATGAACGGCGCGCCAAATATCTCAAAAGGCCGTGTTGTGCCGCGGCCTTCGCTCAGATTCGCAGCCTCAAGAAGGCACATGCCGGGATATACAATTGCCGTATCAAGGGTCGGCATATTCGGAGACGGCATAACCCAGGGAAGGCCTGTTTCATCAAAGTCCATCGTTCTCTTCCAGTTCTGCATAGGGATAACATGAAGATCTAATTGAGGGTAATATTTATCTTTAAGGTAAATAGCAATCTCGCCTACCGTCATGCCGTGGCGCACAGGCAATGGACGCTGTCCGACAAAGGATGTGTAATTAATATCCAGCACAGAGCCTTCAGTAATGCTGCCGCCCAGAGGATTCGGCCTGTCAAGGATCACAATACTTTTACCCTCTTCAAGGCATGCCTGCATACAGAGTTCCATCGTCCAGATGAATGTGTAATATCGCGCGCCGACATCCTGAATATCAACTACAAGAGCGTCGACATTCTTTAACATCAAAGGTGTGGGCTTTCGGGTATCGCTGTAAAGGCTGTAAACAGGGATGCCGGTCTTCTCATCCTTAAACCCCTTCCACTCGATCATGTTGTCCTGTGTCTCGCCGCGTATCCCGTGCTGGGGGCCGAAGAGGGTATTTAACTTCACCTTGCGTGATCTTTGGAAGAGGCTTGCGGCATGTTCAAGCCTCATATTCACAGATGCCGGATGCACAAGCAGTCCGACATCGGCGCCAGCGAGCGGCTTCGGCCAGTATTTCTCAAATATATCAAGCCCGGTTCTTACTGTCATTATTGCAGTTCTTCCATTTCAAGACCCATCAGGATCGCGTCTTCAACCGGTTTATGGTAATAGTGTTTCCTTCTTCCTATAGCTTTAAAACCGTGTTTTTCATAAAGCCTTACGGCAGGAGATGATTCCCTCACTTCTAATGTTATATAATCTACATCTTCCTGTGTATGCCGCAGTTCATCTAAAGCGCTGTTAAGAAGTATGCTTGCGATGTTCTCTCTCCTAAACGCAGGCGTCACGGCAAGGTTCAGTATATGCGTGATATCTGCAATGGTCCGCATGCATATATATCCGGCGATATGGTCATCAATGACAGCTACCTTTAAGATAGCATCTTCCTCCATCAGCTCGTACTCGAAAGATGCCATGCTCCACGGTGTGGTGAAGGATTCCTGCTCTATGCTGTAAACCTCGTCCAGGTCGGCAAAGTCCATGTCTCTGATGATCATGCTTTCCAACGTATCTCTGCCTCAGCTTTTCTTATATAGAAAGGTGTAAGACTGATAGGGTCGGTCTCTATTCCGGCACTTAATTTTTCGAGCGCTATCTCTGCGACACTCGAAGCAGAAGGCGACATGAAGGATGAAGATGGAAAGAAGGCGTCAGCTTTTAGAATTTCAGAAATGATGTCTTTATATTTTATCGCTCCATCTCCCATGAAGATAGTCGGGCCTTTTATTGTTTTTATAAATTCCACGGGTTCTATGGCTGTTTCAGGTATGATCTTCATGCAGGTGTTGTTTTCCCATTTGTAGAGCGCTGTATATACCTCGTCCTTTCTTGCGTCAAGCATCGGGCATATATTATAAGCAGAGAACGGAAGCCTTCTTGCCATAGCATCAAGAGTTGAGACCGGCACGATCGGTTTCTTTTTTGAGAAGGCGAGGCCTTTTATAGTGCTGAGGCCTATCCTCAGGCCGGTAAAGGAGCCGGGGCCGATGGATACGGCAAAGGCATCTATCTCGTTTATCGAAACATTGGCACTCTTCAGAAGCCATGCGATGTAATCCATCACTCTTTCAGCGTGAGCTTTACTGACATCCAGCTTCACCTCTCCGATAAATGCCTCTTCATCTGCAATAGCGATACTGCCTGCCTTTGTTGCTGTCTCAAGCGCAAGAACCTTCATGAGGGTTAGTTTAACCAAAAGCTGAATTAGAGTAAACCCCGGGATGATATGGCCGGAACCGTTTGTTCAGTATAAATCTGCTATAATATTTCTCTATGTCACTGCTGGAAAAACATATAACTGAACCGAAGATAGCCTATTTTTCAATGGAGATAGGCATAAGGGATGAGATACCCACATATTCCGGCGGGCTCGGTGTTCTTGCAGGCGATACGGTCAAGTCGTCTGCTGACCTTAAACTTCCCTTTGTCGCGGTCACGCTTATAAGCAGAAAAGGGTATTTCCGCCAGGAACTCGACAGCAGCGGCCGTCAGACAGAGTACCCTGCCGTATGGGAGCCGTCAGACCTTCTGGTCAATACCGGGGAGAAGGTTACTGTTCAGATCGAAGGACGGGATGTCCGCATAGGGTCATGGGTATATTTTGTGAACAGCCCTACAGGCGGCATCGTCCCTGTGATATATCTTGATACAGACCTGCCTGAGAACAGCACGGATGACAGGACATTGACCGACCATCTCTATGGCGGCGGGGACAGCTACAGGATAAAGCAGGAGGTGATCCTCGGGATCGGCGGGGTCAGGATGCTGTGGAAACTGGGATTTAAGATAAAGAAGTATCACATGAATGAAGGCCACGCGGCATTTCTGACGCTTGAACTGCTGCAGGAATATAAAAAAGATATAGAATCGGTATGGGACGAATCACAGATCTGGGATATTAAAACAGTAAAAGAGTTGTGCGTTTTTACAACACATACGCCTTTGGAAGCAGGCCATGACAAGTTCTCTTATGAGCTTTACGATAGTGTGTTCGGCAGCTATTTCCCGACAAAGATGCTTAAACAACTTGCCGGTGAGAAGAATGTGAATATGACGCTTCTCGGCTTTAATCTGAGCAATTATGTAAACGGGGTTGCCAAGAAGCACGGTGAGGTCTCACAGGGGATGTTCCCGGGTTATCATATAAACGCCATAACGAACGGCGTGCATTCTTTCACGTGGACATGTGAGAGCATGAAGAAGATATTTGACAAGTACCTGACCGGCTGGGCAAATGAGCCTGAGATATTTGTCAGGGTAGGCTCCATACCTGATGAAGAGATCTGGGCCGCGCACTCCGAAGCGAAGAAAAAGCTTATTGATTTTGTTAATTCTGTTTCAGGCGCCGGCATGGACCATGAAACTCTCACAATAGGGTTTGCAAGAAGGGCCACCGCGTATAAAAGGGCTGACCTCTTATTCTCTGACTTGAAACGGCTTGAAGATATCGGCTCCGGCAAGATACAGATCATCTATGCAGGCAAGGCCCACCCGAAGGATAATGTCGGCAAGGAATTGATCCAGGGGATATTTTCTTCCATAGAGAAGCTGAAGGGCAAGATAAAGATAGCGTTTGTTCAGAACTATAATATGGAGATAGCGCTCAAGCTTGTCTCAGGGGTTGATGTATGGCTGAATACTCCGCTAAGGCCGCTTGAGGCATCCGGCACGAGCGGGATGAAGGCGGCTCACAACGGGGTCCTGAACTTCAGCGTCCTTGACGGCTGGTGGATAGAAGGCCATATAGAGGGATTTACCGGCTGGGCGATCGGCCCCGCTCCGACCGGAATCGGCCCGGAGAACAACATAAACAAGATAGATGCGGATGATCTTTATTATAAACTCGAAAAGATCATCATCCCTACTTATTATAACGACCGCAAGACATGGATAAGGATGATGCAGAACGCGATAGGCAAAAATGCCTACTACTTTAACAGCCACCGCATGATGAGAAGGTATGTGACAGAGGCTTATATAAGATAGGATCTTTTTATTACATTTCAACATGAGAAATATCAACCACATATTTGAACGCATTGAGAACAAGAAAGGCGATTATTTCAGATATAGTTTCACACACACAGAGAATAGCGCCTTAAAGACATTCTTTGACATTTCTCAGGAGTTGGACGATATTGAGGATTTTTATGACTTATGCGTGGCCATCCCAAAAAGTTTCTTTAATCTGGAAGCCTGCCTTTACGTTATTGACCCTAAACTAGGCTTCATGAGGCTTGTCTCAAAGACAGAAGGCCTGGAAACCGAACTTCTATCGCCTGTTCCTGAATATTTAGCCCCGAGAGAATATCCCTACCACACTGACAGTAAAAGCCTGGTTATGACTATCCGTGGGAAGAGATCATTGATCGACCAGCTTCCTTTTCATATTGAGGATGATGTCCTCGGGCTGCTCCAGGTATTTTATGATGAGAGGATCGATCAGCACGGCGAGCTCTTTTTTGTGAAATATGCCAACCGCATCGGGTTCAATATTCACAACAGGTTTCTGGTTGACAAGAACATTGAACACCTGAGGTTCATCCGCTCGCTGGTTGCTGATATAGAACATAATATTATAGTTCCCAATATGGTGTATAAGCTCTTTCTTAAGGGGCTAAGAAGGAAGATAGAGAAGAACATAGAGATGGAGATGTCCCTTGCTGAAAAGGTATTTTCAGGCAATATGGATAGTGACTGGATGGAAAACCACCTGCAGGAACTTGCGGATGTAAATCAGGGCTTGATCACAGAACTTGTGAACATTGAAAAGCATTTCAAGAACCTGAGCCTCTTTATTGAGACGCTCTTTAGAAAGAGCCATTTTGACGAAGGGCAGCTGACGCTCCGGACAAAGCCCTGCAATATAAAGAAGGATGTTGTGCAGCCTCAGTTAGAGCGTTATATCGATCAGTTTAAGAGCATGGGCATCTCAGTAGATGACCGCTTCAGCGGCATACCTGACGCAGAGACCATAACTGTTGTGGATATAGGGCTCATAGCGCAGGTATATGCAAATCTCTTCTCCAATGCTGTCAAATACACGCAGGAAGTAACAATTGATACAGGGGAAACCAAGAAGTATATATCATACGGCTGGGAGATAATTCATGACTTCTTCGGGCAGGGAATAAACGGCATCAAGCTGAATGTATTCAGCACCGGCCCGCATATTGATGAGGCAGAGCGCGGGAGGCTATTTGAGGATACTTTCCGCGGAAACAATGCGTCTGACAAGCCCGGGACAGGCCATGGCCTGGCGTTTACAAAAAATGCCGTTGAGATACACGGCGGGGTAGTGGGTTACGAGCCCACCCGCTACGGGAATAATTTTTACTTTATTTTGCCGAAATAATGCTGCTCCCGTCTGAAGTTGACTTCAATAAAATATTAATGCTAATTTAACAACTCAGGAGAAGAGATATTGAAAGAGCAGGAATCAGGCCTATTACAGAAAATCTGGAACTTTTGCGCTTCTATTAAGCTTGCCATAGTAGTTCTGCTGCTGCTTGCCATAACCTCGATCGTCGGGACCGTTTTACCTCAGGAGGATGCCAAGGCCATCCAGTTTCTGGCGAAGGTAGTCGGGGACAATACAGCGCCAACCCTTTATAATATTTTTGTTACGCTCGACTTTATGGACATGTACCACGCATGGTGGTTCAAGCTTCTCCTTTTTGTCTTCTGCATAAACCTTATAGTATGCTCGCTCGATAAACTGCCAAGGGTATGGCATATAATCCAGACCCCTCTCCATCCGCTTGAGGAACATGTAATAAAGAACCTACAGATAAAGAAAGAACTCAAGGTTAAGGCGAGCATTCAGGTTGCAAGAGATGAGTTCCTGAACACCCTGAAATCAAAGAAGTACCAGCCTCTTGAAGCAACCGAGGGTGATTCAGTCCAGATGTATTCACAGAAAGGAAGATATACCCGCCTTGGAGTATATATTGTGCATTTGAGCATCCTCCTTATTTTTGTCGGCGCCCTGGTCGGCGCTCAATTCGGGTTTGACGGATACCTGAACCTTCCCGAGGGCAGCTCATCAGGTTCAATATATACTTTTGACGGGAAGACGATACCTTTGGATTTTATGGTCAAATGCAACTGGTATAACACAACCTATTATGAGGGAAGCTACAGGCCGCAGGAATTTCAAAGCGAGCTGGTTGTCATAGAAGACGGCAAGGAAGTCCTGACAAAGGCTATTGAGGTCAATGACCCGCTTACATATAAAGGGATCACATTTTATCAGTCCAACTATGGAAGCGCCCTGCAGATGTACCCGAACATCTCTTATTATCCGTCCAGCTTCGGCAAGATACCCATCGGATTGGGTGCGTTCATTCTTAATATGACCCCCGAAGGAGGCCAGCCGCAGACCATCAGGCTTCAATACGGTGAGTCTTTTCAGATCCCGGGCACAGGGATAAAAGGTACTATTGCAGACTTTTCACCTGCTCTCAGCCGTGACCCTGGTACCAATATATTATATACATTTGATGATCAGATGATGGAGCCTGCGATCGCAATTCAGATCGAGGAACCGGGCAAGGCTCCATATACCGGCTGGTTCCTTCAGCGCCATCCTGAGACATGGCTCCTGGACGGAGGGCACAGTATCGAGTTTGTGGAATACTGGGGCATGGAGTATACAGGGCTTCAGGTCTCAAAGGACCCGGGAGTATGGATTATTTATTTAGCATGTATTATTATGAGCTTAGGCCTTTATGTCACATTCTTTATGAGCAATAAAAAGATATGGGTCAGGCTCGTAAACGAAAAGAATTCCGTCAGTATCCTGATCGGGGGTTCTGCCACAAAGAACAGGCTCTCTTTTGAGCAGGAGATAGAAAGCATATTATCTAAGACCTCTGAAGCGATCGAGGCAAGGAGCACAAAATGAGCAGCACTTTCTTTGGAATATCAACGGGATTATATTTTATAGCCATGGCTGTTTATTTCAGCTATGTCGGTTTCAGAAAACCAGGTATAGCTGTTGCAGCCAGCGGCATTACCATGCTGGGTTTTTTAAGCCAAACCATTGCCTTGGCTCTAAGGTGGCGTGATTCCTTTAACTTCTGGACAGGTGGAGTGCCTGACTCAGGAACGATCGAGTCTGTTTTAAGAAGTGCCCCATTGAGGAATCTTTATGAGTCGCTTATCTTCTTTGTATGGGCGTTGATAGCCATGCACCTGCTGACCGAGTTTAAATACAAGAACCGCTCTCTCGGCGCTTTTGTCCTTCCTGTTGCAGCTCTTGCGCTTGCGTTCATAGATGTATCCGGAATGTCCACAGAGATCGAGCCTCTTGTGCCTGCGCTTCAGTCAAACTGGCTCCTCTTCCATGTCTTTTTGAGCTTCATAGGCTATGCTGCTTTCGGCGTCTCTTTCGGCGCTGCTACAGCGTACCTTATCATGATAACTGATTCCAGGAATGAGATACCCTATATCTTCGGCAGCGTTGTCATAGGGATATTTCTCGTTGTGCTTATTGCCATGGGCATTGACTATGTGAACCTTTCATCTGTACAGCGCGGGCAAATGCTGCAGAGCTATTTCCTTACAGCCACATTCAAGAGCACATCCGGATTCATGATGGCATTAAGCTGGGTTGTAGGGACAATATTTATTGCGGCAGTATGGAGGTTCGGACTCGGGCTTAAGAAGGTTTTAGGAGGCCTTGACCTCAGTGTCAACATGCTTGATGACATGACTTATAAGAGCATCGCTGTAGGTTTCCCTCTCTTCACGATCGGCGGGGTCATAATGGGCGCGATCTGGGCGAACAGCGCATGGGGAACATACTGGAGCTGGGACCCGAAAGAGACCTGGTCTCTCATAACATGGTTTGTCTACGCAGTCTATCTCCACGCCCGCCTCGTCGCAGGCTGGAGAGGCAAGAAGGCCGCAGTACTCGCCATCATCGGCTTTGTAGCTGTTATCTTCACCTATCTCGGCGTTAACCTCGTACTCTCAGGACTTCATTCATACGGAAGTTCATAAATATTATTCCCCGCTTCTAAAAAAATCATAACTCCCCTTTACCCCCTCTTATCTTAAGAGGGGGAGAGGCAGAGCCTGGGGGCGTTATTTGATTCCTTAATTTATCCCCCTGTTGTAAAATACCTAATGCTGCGTGAGCTTCGAATAAAAAACCTCGCTATCATTGAAGATGCTGCTGCTGAGTTTGGGCCAGGGCTGAATGTTCTCACAGGCGAGACAGGCGCGGGCAAGTCAATCATAATATCTGCCTTATCACTTGCTCTCGGCGAAAGAGCGACGAGCACCATCATCCGCAGCGGAGAAAAAGAGGGGACAGTTCAGGCCTTCTTTGATATCAAACCCGGAGCATTTAATAAATCTGTAGAGACATTCTTGCGCGACTCAGGCGTCGAGGCTGATGAAGGCATCATCCTTACGAGGAATATTTCATCCACCGGAAAGAGCAAGGCGTATATCAATGATTCCATGATCAATCTTCAGACGCTCTCGGATGCGAGCAGTGCTCTCATTGATATCCATGGACAGTTCGAGCACCAGTCTCTGCTTGCGGCGGAAAAACAGCTTGAGCTTCTTGACCTACACGGCGGGCTGCATAAAGAGCGGCAGGAGGTTTCAGATCTCTATGAAAGGATGAGCGGGTTGAGGCAGAAGATATCCGCGCTAACTCAAAAGGATAAAGAGAGGCTGCAGAGAATTGATATGCTCCAGTTCCAGATAAAAGAGATCGAGTCAGCCGGTGTTAAAGTTGGAGAAGAAGAGGAGCTTGAGGAGGAGACAAAGATACTCAGCAGCGCGGTGCGTCTGGCTGAGCTTGCGAACCGGGCTTATGACTCTCTTTATTCTCTGGATTCTGCCAGTATCACAAATCTCTCTTCAGTGATCAATGACCTCAAAGAGATATCTGTCATAGACTCACGCGCTGCAGAGGCGCTCAAGTCGGCAGAGGAGGCGATGCCGCTTCTTGAGGAGGCTTCATACTTTCTCAGGGACTATAAGGATGGGATCAATTTTGATCCCGCAAGGCTTGAGGAGGTTCAGGAGAGGCTTGAACTGATAAAGAGGCTGAAGAAGAAATACGGCGAGACACTTCAGGATGTTATTGATAAGAGAGAGAGCGCGCTGATAGAGCTTGAGGAGCTTCAGCATTCTGAAGAGATGCTGGACAGTCTTAAAAAAGAGCTTGATGACTCTAGGAATAGGCTGACTGAAAAGGCGCATGAGCTTTCAAAGAAGCGGAAATCGGTTGCGAAAAAACTTGAGCCGAAGATCATAGAGGAACTTTCAAAGCTCTCCATGCCTGACACTCAATTCTCCATAAGCATCGCACAGCAGCAGGGTGATGATACGGCAGACGGCTTTAAAGTGACATCAATGGGAATCGATGATATCGAGTTTCTCATATCTCCGAATGTCGGCGAAACGCTCAAGCCGCTCTCAAAGATAGCATCCGGAGGCGAGCTTTCAAGGGTGATGCTTGCGCTAAAGGGCATCATGTCTGACGGCGACAATATCCCTGTCTTGGTATTTGATGAGATAGACGCTGGCATCGGGGGCAAGGCAGCTGAGACTGTGGGCAAAAGGCTGAAGGACCTTTCATCCATGCATCAGGTGATATGCATAACGCACCTTCCGCAGATAGCATCTTACGCCGATATCCATCTCAAGATAGAGAAGAAGACGGAGAAAGGCAAGACCAGGGTCAGGATAAATCGGGTGGAGAAGGATGCCCGGGTCGAGGAGATCGCCCGTATGCTCAGCGGTGAGATATCGGATGTGTCATTGAAGCATGCGAAAGAGATGCTTAAAGCAAAACAGAATTAACCCCGGTCGGTGTTGATGCTTTTGTTAAGTGTTCACTATGATTTCAGTTTCCCAGAATTTCTTTTTCCTTTTCCATGCGTCAACACCTAGTTCATTACAAAATTTCATGTATTCTAATTCTCTCGATCTGTTTTGTTCACTTTTATTGCCAATGATTTTGTCAATGACTGGATTGGTTACTCTGCCGTCTTTTGTATTACTTCCGATATGGTCGTTCATATTATTGTTTTTGTATCCTATAAATCTGCTAGGCGCAAAATGGATATTTTCATCATTCATGTAAACAATAAAACATGCGCCACGCCGTATAATTTCCTTATAAAATTCAGTATACCTTGCCTCGTTGCTATTTCGGTATTTTTCTAAAGTGAGCAAGTTAGCTTTCAAATCATCAAGAGACTCGATAAGAACCATAATAGTTTCTCCTTTTTATTATTTGCACATAACCAGTTATCAGATAGTCAACTGGATAATAACAAGAATCTATAGCCGGGTCAATAAAATAAAATTGTGCTAGCACCTCGGAAAATTACTTTGAAAGATAGAAACCTCAGAGTGAATTTAAAATGAGATGGAGCCTTAATACTCTTCCAATCTTCTTCTGACTACCGGAGACTTTTATAGTATAATACCGTTTATGGGATTCTGGGGTGATGTGCGTAAGGACTTTAAGACGGTCTTTGATATGGATCCGGCGGCAAAGAACCGGCTTGAGGTGATCCTTGCTTATCCCGGTTTTCAGGCGATAGTTCTGCACAGGTTGAATCACAAACTTTGGAATGCCGGAGTGCCAGTACTCCCTCGGCTTCTGGCAAATCTTGGAAGGATACTTACTGGAATCGATATACACCCCGGAGCAAAGATAGCCGGAGGATTTTTTATTGACCACGGCATGGGAGTCGTTATCGGCGAGACATCAGAGGTCGGCGAGAATGTGCTCATATATCAGGGGGTGACGCTTGGCGGCACAGGCAAGGAGAAGGGGAAGAGGCATCCGACATTGGGCAATAATGTTGTCGTCGGCGCAGGGGCAAAGATACTTGGCGCGATAACTATCGGCGGCCATGTAAAGATAGGCGCCAACTCTGTAGTGCTTCACTCTGTGCCTGAAAACTCTATTGTTGTTGGAGTGCCGGGCAGGGTGATAAAGAGGCGGGTCGTAAAGATACTTGATGAAGGGCCTGTTGAGATGCTTGACCATGTGCACCTTCCTGATCCTGTTGAAGAGAGGTTCGGGGAGATGAAGGAATATATCAGCGCGCTTGAGAACAGAATAAACAAACTGGAAGGGAAAGGTGAAATGTTAAAGGTATATAACACAATGAGCGGAGAGAAGGAGAACTTTATTCCTGTTGACCCGAATAACGTAAGGATGTATGTATGCGGCATCACGGCATACGACGTATGCCATCTGGGACATGCCAGAAGCGCCATAGTATTTGACATCATCAAGAGATACCTGAGATACCGGGGATATAAGGTGACCCATGTCAGGAACATCACCGACATTGATGACAAGATCATAAAGAGGGCGAATGAGGAGGGCATCTCCACAGAAGCGGTGGCTAAAAAATATACTGATGAATACTACACTGATATGGAGCTTCTCGGCGTAAGCAGGGCTGACATTGAGCCGAACGCCACAGACCATATCAAAGAGATGATAGAGACGATCAGCGGGCTTATTGATAAAGGCTTTGCGTATGCTGTTGATGGTGATGTTTACTTTGAGGTCGCGAAGTTTGAAGGATACGGCAAGCTTTCAAAGAAGAATGTTGACGACCTGATGGCAGGCGCGCGGGTTGACGTGGATGAGAGAAAGAAGAGCCCGCTTGATTTCGCGCTCTGGAAAGCATCAAAACCAAACGAGCCCTGGTGGGAGAGCCCGTGGGGCAAAGGCAGGCCGGGATGGCATATCGAATGCACAGCCATGTCGTCGGAATATCTTGGCGAAACCTTTGACATTCACGGCGGCGGTGCAGACCTGACATTCCCGCATCATGAGAATGAGATCGCGCAGAGCGAGGCGTACACAGGCAAACCGTTCGTGAAGTACTGGATGCACAACGGCTTCATCACACTGGCAAAAGAGAAGATGTCCAAGTCGCTCGGCAACTTCTTCACCATCAAGGAGATACTCGCAAAGTACGACCCTGAAGTGGTCAGGACATTTCTGCTCTCAGCGCACTACAGAAGTCCCATAGAATTTTCAGATGTGCATCTTAATGAGGCTGAGTCGTACATAGACAGGTATTACACAACAGCCACAAGGATCGCTGATTTTATTAAAAATGCAGTAGAGAAAGAGAAGCCCGCATCTTCGGATGAACTGGAAGCGCTCCTCTCTTCTTTTAAGGATAAATTCCAGGGTTCGATGGATGATGACTTCAACACCGCATCTGCATTGGGGCATATATTTGAGCTTATAAGGGAAGTGAATAAATTCCTTGACGCAAAACCGTCAGGCCAGAAGGCAAAGGATCTTGTGCAGAGGACGCGCAGCCTTCTTGCCGAGGCAGGCGGCATATTGAATATCTTTAACAGGACCTCTGAAGAATGGTACAGGTCTTTGATAAAGGTCAAGGGGATAACGCTGACTGAAGAGAAGATCCAGGGGATGATATCTGCTCGGCAGGAAGCAAGGGCTAATAAAGACTGGAAGACATCGGATAATATACGTGACGGACTTCTTGAACAGGGGATCATACTTGAGGACAAGGCCGACGGCACAGGCTGGAAGGTAAAGGTCGGATAGACAGGGGCACAGAGTAAAACTTTTATATTAATTACGGGCCATTAATATGAAGAAAGATCTGCTCGAAAGATATTCGCGCACAGCTGACGGGAAGGTGATAATAGATATCACCACCGAAAGGATAGAGGACCTTTACAATTATTTCGACAAGAACGCCCCGTATCTCAAAAAAGACCTGGATCAGGAGTTTGTTGATTATCTCATAGACTCGGTTCATGAGATCGGCAAGGAAGATTTTGTTATCCGTTTCCGTTTCTCCGCGATGACCGACGATACAAATACCTCCCGCGTGCAGATGAGCATTAGGAATTACTTCCTGCACCAGAAAGAACTCGAAGTCCGCGAATTAAAGAGGATGACCAGAAAAGCTCTTACCCTCTTCTCGATAGGAGTTGTGATCCTTACCCTCTCTGTCCTGGTGAATCAGGAACTTGCAATTGATGAGACCGTAGTAAGCCGGTTATTTGCAGAAGGCCTGACGATCGCCGCCTGGATCTCATTATGGGAGGCGCTGGCAACGTTTCTTCTTAACTGGGCCCCTCACCGCAATAAGATAAAGCTGTTTGAACGGATCTCCAAAGCGCCGGTATTTTTTTAGCAAGGCTGCTTTTATGAACTATTCAGTTGTTAACTCAGCAGTTATTCACTATACTGTTTAGAGCGTCAAAATTTTAATTGGAGACCGGAGGCTGTCATAAGCGACTTGAATAGATCAGGCCTTGAAAAGATCTGCAAAGAATTTTCAGCCGCGTTCAATGGGGTCATCTCATGGAAATGGGACGATTACTTTGGGACAGTTATGGCTCAGTTTGATACAGGTGACAGGGAGAAGGTCCGCGCGATACTTGATCAATATCTTGACTTCGCCTGGGACATTTCTAATATCGAAAAAGCTCCTGATACAGTGCAGGCGGTAAATGGCAGTCTTGGCAATCTCAGGGAGGGGCAGATGCTTATGTCCTCTGATACTCAGCAGGATGCCTGCATCCTATGCGCCTGGTGGCCGTGGGGCAATGGAAAGAGCATCTCTATCCGCATCATTCCGACTTGCAAAAGATTGACCGATTCAGAGATGGAAGAGATCAAGGAAGTATTTAAAAGCTGGTTCGGGATCTAACTGCTTTTTCTATTCAATATTATTTCTTTGACTTTCCGCCGGACAGCGACAGGTCTATCGACCACTTTCCGCCGCCTTTGATCATCAGGGCAAGGGCTATCGCGATAGCAAGCAGGTGATATTCAAAGCCTTCACCGCTCTGCTTTCCTGACCAGTTCATGAAGAAACCGTTCTCAATGTGCACAAGATATATGCAGCCTGTCATTATGCATAGAATGCCGAGAGCAGCCAGCCTCGTCATGAAACCTATGATGAGAAAAATAGAGCCGAGAGATTCGGCTATTATCACAAGCACCGCCACAGAATACGGCAGACCCATCTTTCCGGTAAAGAATGCGATAGTACCATAATATCCTGAGCCGTCGAAGAGGCCGATAAGCTTTTGCGCGCCGTGAGGGAGCATCACCAAACCGAGAAGCAGCCTCATGAAAAAGAGTGAGATGTCATTCTCTGTGCTGAAGAATCTTCTAAACATAGTCAGCCTCCGGTTAATATTTAATATCTCAGCGGCTTTTCATGTCAGCCGGCCATATCCATTATAATCATTTCGAATCGGTTCCGCCAATATGTCATTGAGTATCCAGTAATAAAAAAAGAGAGGCTCTTTTGAGGGCCTCTCTTTAAAAGTTATCACGGAAAAACTTTAAGCCGCGTATTTCTTCCTCTATTCCCTTCTCTTCGGCCTCTTGCCCGGATCAAGCACCCTCTTTCTCAGCCTGATATGCTGAGGCGTGACCTCTATCAGCTCATCTTCCTTGATGAACTCTATAGACTGCTCAAGCGTCAGCTGTCTGTGCGGGATGAGCTGAAGCGCTTCGTCAGTGCCAGATGCGCGGATGTTGGTGAGCTTCTTCTCCTTGGTCACGTTGACATCGAGGTCGTTATCGCGCGAATTCTCGCCGACGACCATGCCCTCATAGACCTGGATGTTATCCCTGATAAAAAGCACGCCTCTTGGCTGAAGGTGAAAGAGAGCGTATGTAGTGGTTCTGCCTGTCCTGTCTGAAACAAGCGCGCCTGTCTGCCTTGATGTCATAGGCCCGTGCCACGGCTCGTAACCGTCAAAGAGATGGTTGAGAAGTCCTGTGCCCCTTGTGTCTGTAAGGAACTGCGACCTGAAACCTATAAGGCCGCGTGACGGGATCCTGAATTCAAGCCTCACCCTGCCTTTTCCGTTATTTAGCATCTTCTGCATCTTGCCCTTTCTCATGCCGAGCTGCTGAGTCACAACACCGACAAAATCTTCAGGAACGTCAATGACAAGAAGCTCCATAGGCTCATTCTTCACGCCGTTGATCTCTTTTGTGATCGTCTCAGGCATTGATACTGAAAGCTCATATCCCTCGCGCCTCATCATCTCGATGAGTATCGCAAGCTGGAGCTCTCCCCTGCCCATGACCTTGAATGAATCTGTATTGTCAAAACTCACCCTGATGGAGACGTTGTAAAGAAGCTCCTTCTCGAGCCTGTCCCTCAGGTTTCTTGATGTAACGAACTTTCCGTCCTTGCCTGCGAAGGGCGATGTGTTGATGGAGAACATCATTGAGATGGTAGGTTCATCCACCTTTATCCTCGGAAGCGGCATCGGTTTGTTTATATCTGTGATCGTGTCTCCTATGTTGATGCCTTCAATGCCGGAAAGCGCGATAATGTCGCCGACATGTGCCGTCTTTGCTTCTATCCTTTCAAGGCCGGAGTAAGTGAACATTGATGTTATCTTTGTCTTCACCTGCTCCCCGTTGATGTTTATCACAGCCACGGTATCCCCTACATTCACAGTACCGGCAAATATTCTGCCCACAGCCATCCTGCCCACATAGTCGTTGTAATCGATATTTGTTACGAGCAGCTGAAGCGGCGCGTCTTTGTCACCTTCAGGAGGCGGGACTGTCTTAACTATAAGGTCAAAGAGAGGCTTCAGGTTCTCAGGCTTAACATCCAGGTCGAGCGTAGCGGTTCCAACTTTTGCGTTTGTATAAACTATGGGAAACTCAAGCTGCTCTTCTGTTGCGTTCAGGTCGATGAAGAGGTCGTACACCTCATTCAGCACTTCCTGTATCCTTGCGTCAGGCCTGTCTATCTTGTTCACAACAAGGATAGGAGGCAGATTCAGTTCAAGCGCCTTGTTCAATACAAACCGCGTCTGGGGCAGAGGGCCTTCAGAAGCATCAACGAGAAGCAGAACGCCGTCTGCCATCTTCATCGTCCTCTCTACCTCACCGCCGAAGTCGGCGTGACCGGGGGTATCTATAATATTTATCTTTATCCCGTTGTAATCAACAGCGGTGTTCTTCGCCATTATTGTGATGCCTTTTTCACGCTCAAGGTCGTTGCTGTCCATTACCCTTTCACGCACCTTTTCATTGACGCGGAATATGCCTGCCTGCTGCAGCATGCCGTCCAGAAGCGTAGTCTTGCCATGGTCAACATGGGCGATGATTGCGATATTTCTTATGTCTTCACGTTTCATAAAACCTCTCTTTTATAAATTATAATGTGCCGCATACGGATTGACAAGTTCTTCCGGACCGTTTATGGAAACAGAGCAGGAACCGCATGAAGGGGAACTAATTATATACTATCGGCAATTGAAAATACTATCAGCCTCTCATCAATTTATTTTGTTCTTCACTCATACCCCTATGTATTAAGTATTTATTCTGGTATACTTATTCAAAGATTCATATCATGTACAACCTTAAAAGGAGGAAGCATGGCGACAAAGAAGAAGGCCGCACCGAAGAAAGCTGCAAAGAAGAAGGTAGTAAAGAAGGCAGCCGCGCCGAAGAAGGCAAAATGCACTGCAAAGACCAAAGAAGGGAAAGCATGCAAGAATTCTGCAAGCGGTAAGTCATCAAAGTGTTCTTCACACAAAAAGAAATAAGTATCTGATCTGTTTATTCCAAAGACCCTCTGAGATTTTTTCTCAGAGGGTCTTTGTTTATACTGCAAGATGTAATAATTTGTAACTTAATTATCCCAGCATGTTCTTTATGTCAACTTTCGCATCGCCTGTAAGCTTCAGGTTGAAGTTGTCCTGAAGCACCTTTAATACGCCGGGCGTCACAAACTCAGGCGGCTTGGGCCCTAAGTAGATATTCTTTACCCCGAGGCTGAAGAGGCCGAGCAAAATCGCGACAGCCTTCTGCTCAAACCATGAGAGCGCTATGGTAAGAGGCAGTTCGTTCACCGAGCATTTGAACGCATCAGCGAGCGCGAGCGCGATCTTGACAGCGGAGATAGAGTTGTTGCACTGTCCCAGGTCTATATAGCGCGGGATGCCGTCGATATTCCCGAAGTCAATGTCATTGAACCTGAACTTGCCGCATGAAGTTGTCAGTATCACGCAGTCTTTTGGAACAAGCTCTGCCAGCTCCCTGAAGTAATCGCTCCCGTCACCCGGTGAATCACACCCTGCGATAACAAAGAACCTCTTGATCTTTCCAGCCTTGACAGCCTCTATTATCTGCGGAGCAAGCTTCAGGACATTCTCATGATGAAAACCGGTTGTCAGAGTTTTGTCTGATTTAACATCAGCATCAGGCAGCGAAAGAGCCTTCTTAATAAGAGGAGAGAAATCATTGTTCTCGATCTTTAATGAATTCTCAACGCCGGTCACGTCATAAGTGAACATCCTGTCGCCGTATGTGCCTCTCACAGGCATCACGCAGTTTGTTGTGACGAGGATGGCTCCGGGGAAGTCGTCAAAGACCCTTCTCTGGTCATGCCATGCCTTGCCCACATTTCCCTTTAAGTGGCTGAACTTCTTAAGCTTGGGATAACCGTGCGCAGGAAGCATCTCAGAGTGGGTGTATATATTAATGCCCTTGCCCTCGGTCTGCTTGAGCAGGTCTTCAAGAGCGTAGAGGTTGTGGCCTGTGACAAGTATGCTCTTGCCCTGCACCCTGTCCTCAGAGACCGTCACAGGTTCGGGTATTCCCAATCTTGAGGTATGTGCCTCATCAAGAAGCGCCATCGCCTTTACAGTTGCCGTACCCACACTCAGAGCTGTCTTGATATTGTCCGCCAGGCTGAAATTGACATTTGTAAGCGTCGAGTAGAGAGCAGCCTGTGTAATGGCGTCTATCTCAGGATCGCTCTTTCCAAGCTCTCTGGCGTGATGCGCGTATGCCGCAACACCTTTCAGCCCGAAGATAGTAATATCCTGAAGGCTTGATATATCCTCGTTCTTCCCGCATACCCCTATCTTCTTGTCACATCCGCCTTCCATTGTCTGTTCGCATTGGTTACAAAACATTGTACATCCTCCTTAAGTTGAAATTATTTTTGAAACTTCTTTATTAAAACTCTTTTCAAAAACCGATGCCATGATTTAAATCATATGATGGAAATGGTTGGGATGCAAGAGAAGATCACCCCTCTGTGTCTCCCCTTGGTAAGGGGAGAATTTTAAATCCCCTCCTTACCAAGGAGGGGTATGGGGAGGTTTTATAATAGGTCTCTTTGCCGGGAATTATTTCAGCTCGATTATCTCAGCTTCTCTCGTCACTGTGTCAAATATCATCACAGTCGCCTTTTTCCAGAAGCCGTGGGAAGTGCCTGGATTAAGAACAAGGGTATTGCCGGCCTTTTCATTTACACATGCATGAGTGTGGCCGAACATGACAACATCATATGTGCCTGAATCAACAAGCGATTTTCTGAGCTGGTGTTCTGTGCCGTGATAACATGCGCATTTAAGGCCGTCAGCCTCAAACTCGTGGAAGTCGCCCTTTATCTCGCCGCCAATCTCATTAAATGAATTGATCAGCCTGAACTTGTCACCGTCGTTATTGCCGAAGATGCCGATTAGCTTTACATCCTTAAAGAGTTTGATAGAAGCGGGGTTTACGTAATCGCCAAGATGTATGACATGATCGACCTTCTTCTCTTTGAAGGCATTCACAGCCTTTATGATATTTTCTGAATGGTCGTGCGAATCTGAGATGATGCCGATCTTCATCTTTATGATATTCTCTTATTAAGGTTCAGAATTTAAAAATGACCATGCCTGTCAGAAGCTTCGGGAAGAAGTACGTGGACTTTGGTGGCATCCTCTGTCCCTCAAGCGCAACAGCCTTCAAGTCTTCCACCCTTGTGGGGCTCAGGAAGAAGGCTGCGCGCGCAGGGCTGTTCTTCACCCGCTCGACAGCTGCTTCAGGAGACATCTCGTATTCATAATTTGTAACTTTCAGCATCTCCCTGAATATGAGTTTATGAAGCACAGTCACGTCGAGCTTCTTGAGGATATCATGAGAATCAAGGCTGTCATGCGGGCATCTGAAGCTTAGGTCATAATATTTTTTTTCATCTTTATCAAACATGCCTATCGAGTATTGTTTGGTCTTCATGGCATAGAACATCTTGTCCATGGCAGCCTTTTCTTCTGAGTCATTACTATATGAAAAGGCTTCTATATCAAAGCAGTGGCGCAGAACCTCAGTGATGTTTATGCTGCTGTTTATCTCGACCATCCGGTGCGTAGGAAGGAGCGTCAGTCCCGGCTCATCCATATTTGCAAGGAACATCAAGACATAATTAAATGGTTCGTCACCTGTCTTTGATTCGCCCTTCTGCTCCATCTCATGCTTAAACGCAAGAGCTGTCTCATAACGGTGATGGCCGTCAGCAATGAATATGTCCTTATCTGAAAATTCTTTTCTGATGGCATCTATCGACTCTTGATCGCTTATCTTCCAGAGCCTGTTAATAAAGCCGTCGCTATCAATAGCTTCGATAAACGGCTTATTCTTTACAACCTTTTCCAAAATAGATGAGGTCTTTTTTTCAGCGCTGCTGTAGATGGAAAAGATCGGGCTTATATTGGCTCTGCAGAAACGGAGGATATTCAGCCTGTCGGACTTCGGCTTTGAGTGGGTCTCTTCATGAGGATGGATCCTTCCTGAGCCGAGTTCCTCTATCTTCACCGCGCCGATAATGCCCCTCAGCCTCCTCTCTTCACCATCAACTCTATAGGCAGATTCATAACAGTAAAAAGCCGGTTCAGAGTCCTGATGCAGAATATCTTTCTTAAGCCACTCGTTTAATAACGCAGATGCCCTTGAATAGCGGTTCTCATTCTCATCGTCTCCATCATTGTCCTTGCCGAAATCTATGCGGATGATATTATGAGGGCTTTTCCGGTAGAGATCATCCTTGGCTTTGGGCGAGACTATATCATATGGAGGAGCCGTAACAGCTCCGGCATCGACCTTTTCAGGATTATACAAAACACCTTTGAACGGGATTATCTCAGCCATGGTAGTCAATAAGGCTCTTTTAAAATGCAGGTACAAGAGCGGAAAATATTTTAACATTGGCAAGGGGAAAGTTCAAACATGTTAAAACAATTCTATGATATTGCTTTTACTCTTGCCTGAAACTACAATAAGTCGTTATGTCGATGCTGAAGAAAATTACAGACTACCTCAGGATGATAAAGTTCTCGCATTCAGTCTTTGCCCTGCCGTTTGCCTTTACAGGAGCGCTGCTCGCCGCAGGGGGCATCCCGACCATAAGGCAGATCTTCTGGATAACGATAGCTATGTTCGGCGCGCGTTCCGGCGCCATGGGGATGAACAGGATCGTTGATAAAAAGATAGACGCCCTCAACCCGCGCACAAAGGAGAGGGAGCTTCCAAGCGGGGCGATAAGGTCAGGCGAGGCGTTATTCTTTACTATCGTTGCATTTGCCATCTTTGTGGCAGCGGCATATAAACTGAACCATTTATGTTTTATGATCTCTCCATTTGCCATAGCGATCATTATCCTTTACCCATATACAAAGAGGTTTACATGGTTATGCCATGTCGTGCTGGGTATCGCAATATCATTTGCCCCTTTCGGCGCCTGGGCAGCTGTGAGAGGCACTATTGAGCCGGAGATATTCCCACTTGTCATAGCTGTGCTATTCTGGGTAGCAGGGTTTGACCTTTTTTACGCCCTGCATGATATAGATTTTGATAAAGAGCAGAAATTATATTCAGTGCCGAGCAGGTTCGGGATAAATAAGACCCTGTGGACGGCAAGGGCATTTCACCTCGTCACCATCTCGATGCTCCTCCTTCTCATTCCCCTTTTTCATCTATCTGCGATATATTTTTTCGGAGTTCTTATCGCAGCCGCGATGCTTCTTTATGAACACTCACTTGTAAGGCCGTCAGACCTCAGCAGGCTGGATATGGCATTTTTCAATATGAACGGCTACATAAGCATTACAATATTTGTCTTTACACTTTTAAATTATATTGTTCCATTGTAGAATGTTAATAACGGTTAAGGGAGATTTTTTGCAATGAAAATTATCTGCACCATTATTTTAAAATCCCCCCATGCCCCCCTTTGTCAAAGTGGGGATAATTAAATATGATAGAAAAGCTCATCAGCCACGCTCATAAAGTAAAAGCTGCCGGACTTGTAGTCGGTTCAAGCGGGAACATCAGCACCCGGCTCTATAAGAATATGTTTGCCATATCATCTTCCGGCGCCTGGCTCGGCGAGCTGACACAGGATGACATAACCACCTGTTACCTTGATGACAAAGATAAATATGACGGGCCTGAACCATCCAGGGAAACACCTTTTCACAGGGCTATCTATCTTGAGCGGCCGGATATCAAGGCGATTTTGCATTTTCAATCGCCATATGCAACAACACTTTCCTGCGCCAGAACTCTTGACTTCAACCTTAACTTTATCCCAGAGGTCCCGGCCTATCTGAAGAGCATAAAGGTGATCTCATACTCCAATCCCGGGTCTGAGCTTTTAACACAGGATATCAAGGCGAATATTATGGGCCAGGACTGCAATATACTTGTTCTTCGCGGTCACGGCCAGATCGCCATAGGTAAAGACTTGAAGACGGTGCTCAGGAATGCTGAGGTCTTTGAGTTTGCATGCATGATAAAATGCCAGGGGCTGGAGTTGAATACCTACAATCCGCAGACGATTAAGGAGCTTCAGGATTACGAAAAGGCTTAGCCATACTATCTTGTTCCCAACAGCTTAATTCCTGTATCATATCTTCATGGCTTATAAAGACCTTAGAGAATTTATTGCTGTCCTGGAAAAGAAGGGACTGCTGAAGCGGATAAAGGCTGAGGTTGACCCTATCCTTGAGATATCCGAGATCACCGACAGGGTCTGTAAAGGCCCGGGCGGGGGCAAAGCGCTACTCTTTGAGAATGTAAAAGGTTCCAAATTTCCTGTTGTGACAAACATCTTCGGCTCATTTGAGCGGATGGCGATGGCGCTTGAAGTCGGGAAGATCAATGATGTCGCCGCAAGAATAAATGATCTGCTCAAGCAGTCCCCGCCAAAGACTCTGATGGAGAAGCTCTCAATGCTGCCGAAGCTTTTGGAGTTCTCAAAGTTCTTTCCAAAAACTGTCAAAAATGCTCCGTGTCAGGAGGTCATAGAAAAGGATAACCCTGACCTGAGCAAATTCCCCATAATCAAGTGCTGGCCCAATGACGGACAGCCCACGGATGAAGGGAGGTTCATCACACTGCCGATGGTATTTACCAAAGACCCTGAAACAGGCAGGCCGAACTGCGGCATGTACCGCATCCATATATTTGATAAACAGACAACAGGCATGCACTGGCACATACACAAAGACGGCGCGCGCCATTATGACAAGTACAAGGCGATGAATAAACGCATGCCCGCCGCAATCGCAGTCGGGAGCGATCCTGCTGTCATGTACTCAGCAACCGCACCGCTTCCTGAGGCGATAGATGAGATGATGTTTGCGGGATTTTTAAGAAAAGAGCCTGTTGAGATGGTCAAGTGCATTACATCCGATATAGAGGTTCCTGCGAACAGCGAGCTTGTTATAGAAGGCTATCTTGAACCCGGAGAGACACGCATCGAAGGGCCGTTCGGAGACCATACCGGATTTTATTCAGCTGCTGATCATTATCCTGTCTTTCACGTCACCTGTATCACTCACAGGAAGGACATGATATATCCCGCAACACTTGTGGGTAAACCGCCTATGGAAGACTGCTACATCGGCAAGGCGACTGAGAGGATATTCCTTCCGCTGCTTCAGATGGAGTTCACAGAGATAAAGGATATGAACCTGCCGATGGAAGGCGTATTTCACAACTGCGCTCTCATATCAATAAAGAAGAGCTATCCCGGCCATGCGAAGAAAATAATCCACGGCCTCTGGGGCAAGGGGCAGATGATGTTTGCAAAGCTCCTCATAATAGTTGACGATGATGTGGATGTGCAGAACATCTCCTACACCGCATGGCGCGTGCTTAATAATGTTGACTGGAAGAGAGATGTCGTCATTGCCGACGGCCCGCTTGATGACCTCGACCACGCCGCAAACTTCCCGCGCTACGGCTCAAAGATGGGCATAGACGCAACCCGCAAGACAAGAGAAGAAGGCATGACCCGCGACTGGCCTGATGAACTCTTTATGTCTGATGAGATCAAAAGACTTGTTGACAAGAGATGGAAAGAGTATGGGCTGGAGTAAAATTAAGTAACATATTGAGAGAAATTATCGATATCCGATTTCAATAATTTAATCTAACGCCACTCCATCGACTTGCTCCAAGATGTTTTCATTCTCCTTATATCCCAAACGTTCTTCAGTATATCTGAGATACCCGTCTTCACCACCGAAAATATCAAGCAAAAAGCCCCTGCTCGTCACAGAAGGAAAGTTCTTTCTGCCTATATAATCCGGAAAACTGCTCCACCTGTAGCCTGAAAGAAAATCTATCGGAATCCGATTCCCATAATTTAGCTGTAATGAATTCATATGGATATAATGAGGGAGATGTATGAAATGCGGTTCTTCATTGACATGCACCGCCTTGAATTTACCCTGGAAAAGCGGCCCGACCCGTTCATATTTTTTATTGAAATAGTTTGTATAGGCAATGCCTGTTTTCTGCATGAACTTTGAGATCCCTTTCTCTTTCCGCTGTCTCAGTAATAAGTGGAAATGGTTCGGCATGAGAGTGAAAACCAGTATATCTACAAGTAGTTTTCTGGGCTCTTTTTTGACGGTAAAATGAGTTGACCTGACAGTTTTTGTTTGCTTGTCAAAGTGATAATTGAAATTTGAAACAGGGCTCTCATCATTGAATTCATAAAGGTTATGGACAAAGCGCAAATAATCCCCATCATCCATAAATACATCCCTTTTTTCTACGCCTCGATTGTAGATGTGATATAGCCCATCGTTAGTAAATATCGGCTTAATCATAACCACATGATTATAGCATAATAAGAATTATTTAAGATTATCGGAATCGGATTCCGATAATTTAAGGCAGGATGAACTCTTCCTCCAGTATCTCCGGATTCAGCCGCAGTTTTTCGATTCTGACTTTGAATTCATAATTATCAAGGGTTATATCCATCATCGACGGATACCAGAATTCATCAAACTTTGTTGGTGAGCTGTACATTATTACTATATTTCTTCCCCCTATCTTTATCGCCTGCTTCTGAGGAAGAAGGGTGGCGCTGTCCAAGGTTATTACCTTGTTCTCTTTCTCCAAAACATAACCTTTTCCGCGTCTGTATATATTAGCGTCCTTCATATCATCCCACCAGAAGACTGCGTTATAAAGCTCTTTGCTGAACTCCTTCACTTTATCGCTCACCTTTCCTGAGAGGACATGCGCCTGCCCGTCCTTTATAATGATGTCACCCACGAGGATGCCGAACTTATATGCCTTTATATGCGACATGCCGGGTTTCCGCAGTACCGCTGATGCGCTTACATCAGAGTGAGGTTTGCCGTCAGCCAGGACCTTTATATCTGTTATGGCTTTGAATGTCTCTATATCTTTAAGCCCGGTTGCTTCAATGATCTCTGCTAATGATGGAGCAGCTTTTTCATAAACAGGAGGCGGTGCGGTTTTGGGAGCGCAGGCGATAATGGTTAAAGCAAAAAACAGGAAGTAAGAGGTAAGAATAATTTTATTTTTCATAAGGAGAAATATTAAAAGAAGAGTATATCCAGAGATTCCTCAAGGTTCTTGGCTCCTATCACCTCGATATCCAGGCCCTTTATCTTTTTGGCGTTATTAGTGGGGACGATTGCCTTTTTGAAGCCGAGCTTTGCAGCCTCTTTGATCCTTGTCTCAGCCTGGCTGATAGCCCTAAGCTCTCCTGACAGCCCGACCTCGCCGAATGTGATTATGCCCGGCGCTATAGGTTTATTCTTAAATGAAGAGGCAACGGCTGTGATGATCCCCATATCAACGGCAGGTTCATCTATCTTAAGCCCGCCGACAACATTTACATATACATCCATGCCTCCAAGCTGCATTCCGATCCGCTTGTCAAGGACAGCGATGAGCAGGTTTATCCTGTTATAGTCCACGCCGAGCCCCATCCTTCGCGGGACACCGAACTTGGAGGTTGAGACGAGAGCCTGTATCTCAACAAGGAGCGGCCTTGTGCCTTCGATGCATACTGTTACGACAGAGCCCGGCACATCATTCGGCTTTTCAGAGAGAAAGAGCTGCGACGGGTTGTCGACCTCGCGAAGCCCTTTTTCAGTCATCTCAAAGACGCCTATCTCATTTGCAGGCCCGAACCTGTTCTTTACCGCCCTTATCAATCTGAAGGGGTTTCCCTTATCACCTTCAAAATAGAGCACAGTGTCCACTATATGTTCAAGCACTTTCGGGCCGGCTATTGCCCCCTCTTTTGTGACATGCCCGATAAGGAAGAGCGGAGTGCCGTGTTTCTTTGCCATGAACATCAGCTTTGTGGCGCACTCTCTTATCTGTCCGACAGAGCCGGGTGAAGAGGGAAGTTCATGGGAGAATATCGTCTGGATCGAATCTATGACTATAACCTTTGGGTTGATAGCCTGCGCGACGGTCATTATCCCTTCAAGTGAGGTTTCGGGCAGGAGGATTATGTCATCAGACTTTATATTGAGCCTGTCTGCCCGCATCTTCACCTGTTCGGGAGATTCTTCGCCTGAGACATAAAGAAGTTTGCCGATCTTTGTAAGCCCTTTGAGCGCCTGCAGGATGAGGGTGGACTTTCCGATGCCCGGGTCGCCGCCTATAAGCACGACAGAGCCCATCACAACCCCTCCACCAAGAGTCCTGTCAAGTTCAGCTATGCCTGTAGAGGTCCTTTCATAGGAAGATGCGGTTATCTTGGATAGTGATACGGGTTCAGCCGCCCTTGTGGCTGCAAATTTAGTGATGCGCTCTTCTTCGGAAAAGCTGTTCCAGCTGCCGCAGTCAGGACATTTGCCAAGCCACTTCGGGCTCGCGTATCCACAGCTCTGGCATTGGAACATTATTTTTGGACGCGCCATAATTTTATCGAATAAAAATAGTGAGCTATTATCTTACAGATGGGACTATTTTACATTATTAATGCATGATCCGCAGCCTTGTATTTATAAATATTATAATGTTATCGTAAATTATAAGTAACTATGAAAAGTCCATTAAGCATCTGGCATCGTTCCTGCTCAAAATAATACCATGTTTATATGCTAAACTAACTATATATTTTTCGTAAAAATTGAGGATAATATGGCAAAAGCATGCTGTGGAACAGAAAGAGATGATCGTATCCAGCAATATCAACTGGATAACTGGAAGGTCAATGAAACAGTATTCAAGACCTTTAAACCTGATGATACTCTCTACTCAACTGAATATATTATAAAAGAAAAAGAGGGCATACAGCTTCTCATAGACCCTCAGTCGCCTAACTGGATTAGTGTAAACCGCACCGGGCTTGAGATCCTTAAGCTCTGCAACGGCAAACATACTGTTTCGGATATCAAGAGGATCATGTCTGAAAGATATCCTGATAACGATAAGATAAATTCTGAGGTATCGGATTTTATCAGCGCTGCCGGAACGCTTCAGTTCATATCTGAAAAACCTGTTGTAAAGCCTGCCTACAAAGGGAGGGCAAAGGCCATTGCGCCGGGGAAACTTGATGAGCTCTGGATATATACCACGCTTGCCTGCAACCTGAGATGCAAACACTGCCTTGTGAGCGCAGGAGCCAAGCTGAAAGATGAGCTGAGCACAGAAGAGGTGAAGAAGCTTGTTGACGATGCTGTTGCCCTTGGGGTGAACCGTTTTTATGTAACCGGGGGAGAACCATTTATAAAAGATGACATCTTTGAGGTCATTGAATATATCACCAAGACAAAAGACCGCGAACTTATACTGCTTACAAACGCCACTCTTTTTGATGATGAAAAGATCAAAAAGCTCGATAAACTTAAAGGCCCGAAACTCATAATGCAGGTAAGCCTTGAAGGTCCCAACGCTGAGATACATGACAAACTGCGCGGCGAAGGGAGCTTTGACAAGGCTGTCGACGGCGTAAAAAGGCTGGTCGCTATCGGCATAATCCCTATAATCTCAACCGCCATAAGCAAATACAACGAAGACAATATAAAAGAGACATCTGAATTCCTCTCAAAGCTCGGCATCAAAGACCATCACATACTCTGGATGCATTCAAAGGGGCGCGGCGCAAGCAATGTAGATGAGCTGTATGTCCCGTCAGAGAAGGTGACCAGCATAATGAAGGAGCAGCGCAAGGTATTTCAGGAGCAGGATGTCATCGTTGATAACGAGGAGTCGCTGAAGGCGCGTATCCGCTACAAGAGGGGAAGAAAGAACGACCTCTGCAATAACTGCTATGAAAAGATATGCGTAAACGCCGACGGACATGTTTATCCGTGCGGCTCATTGAACGGCGATCCTGCCTTTGATTCCGGCTCTATAAGAGACAAGTCGCTTAAGGACATATGGCTGGGCTCGGATATGATGAAGTGCGGCAGGGAGAATACGGTTCAGGACAAGGACGGCTGCAGGGACTGTTATCTAAAGTTCTTCTGCGGCGGCGGCTGCACCTCGCACAGCTATTACGCAAGCGAAGTCGATTCCGGCAAGGGCTCCATAAAGGCACAGGACCCTTACTGCTCTACATACAAAGCATTATATGAAGATATCATGTGGGACATGGCTGCTGAAGGTGTTGCGCCTGAGAAGAAGGACGGGTATGTAACGCCTCATGTGTTCAATGCCATGGATTCCAAGCTCCCTCCTTATCTGGCGAATGCAGTTACATCTATTGACGACAAGACAGAGGTCGGCTGTTACCACTGTTCATGCGTGCTCTCTGTTGATGTTGAAGATGAAGAGAATGTATGCAGGCCTGAGATAAAAGGAGACGTTGCCCGGAAGGTAAAGAAGAAGTACGGGGAGGCAGCTGACACACCGGAGCTGAACTACTACTGCCCTACAGGATATAACCCGGATGACCTTAAACATATACCAAACAAAGTGCTGGATGTATCCTATGGATGCGGCAATCCTGCGGCTATTTCTGAACTTAAAGAAAATGAGACGGTACTTGACCTCGGCTCCGGTGGCGGGATAGATTGCTTTATAGCTGCGAAACGCGTTGGAAAGAACGGCAAGGTCATAGGCGTTGATATGACAGACGCGATGCTGGATACCGCGAGGGAGAATGCAAAGGCTGTTGCGGATAACCTCGGCTACGATGTCGTAGAGTTCAGAAAAGGCGACCTTGCAAGCCTGCCTGCTGAAGACAATACAATAGACCTTGTTATATCCAATTGCGTTGTAAACCTGACTGAAGACAAGACGGATGTCTTTAAAGAGGTCTTCAGGATACTGAAGCCCGGAGGGCGTTTTGTTATTTCAGACATTATTGCTGACCAGCCTGTTCCGGGATATATGAAGAGGGACAAGGAACTCTGGGGGGCATGCCTTTCCGGAGCTCTGACTGACAAGCGTTTTGTCGAGGTAGCTGTAGAAGCCGGCTTCCCTGATGTCACGATAACTCAAAACTATCTTTACAAGAAGGTTGAGTATATAACCTTCTATTCAGTCACATTGAAAGGCAAAAAACCGCAGTCACAGGGGACTAAGTGTTCCTGCTGCGCTTAAGGAAATAAACAAATCTTTTACAAGGGAAGGTGCCTATGAGAGTCACACTTATCAATTCACAGGTTTTAGACGGTAATAACGTTGTCCCGCCATTAGGTCTGATGTATGTGGCAGCAATGCTGGAGAAGGCAGGCCATACTGTTCAGTGTTTTGACGCAGACCCTGAATATCACGATACCATTATCAGTGAGATCAAGGCGTTCAAGCCCGAGCTTATTGGCCTGGGATTTCTGACCGTTGGATACCAGAAGTCCTTAACCATGATGAAGAAGCTGAAGAAGGAACTCCCTAATGTGCCGTATTGCCTCGGAGGCGTTCATACAACAGTAAAGCCTATTGAGACGATGAATGAGTTCGGCGCTGATTTTATAGTTATCGGCGAGGGCGAGGCAACGATGGTTGAGGTCTGTGAAAAGCTCGGAAAGGGCGAGGGCCTCAAGGGTGTAACAGGGGTCATGTACAGGGAAGACGGAAAGATAGTTGACAACGGCAGGCGTGAATTGATCGAAGACCTGGATTCGATCCCGTTCCCTGCGCGCCATCTTATAGATATGAAGCCGTATTTAATGCCGCCCGGCATCATCAGGGGCTATGCAACCGAGAACCAGACGACCATCGTTACAAGCAGGGGCTGTCCATACAGGTGCATATACTGCGGCAGCCATAATATCTTCGGAAGAAAGACAAGGAGGCGTTCCGTCAAGAATGTTGTTGACGAGATAGAGCATCTCCATAAGACATACGGCATCAAGGGAGTGTACTATTGTGACGACACATTTACTCTAAACCAGAATTGGGTCAGGGAGTATTGTGAGGAGATCATGAAGAGGAATATGGGAGTTGTCTGGGCAGGCCAGTCAAGGGTTGACCAGACAGATGAATCTCTCATGAAGCTGATGAAAGAGTCCGGGCTTGTGCAGCTTGACTTCGGAGTTGAGAGCGGCTCACCAAAGATCCTGAAGGTGCTCGGCAAGGGCGGCCACGGAGACAGGACAGAGCAGATCAAAAAATCATTCGCGCTCTGCAAGAAACTGGATATAAGGACGCTTGCCACATTCATTATCGGCAATCCTGAAGAGACGCTGGAAGATATAGAGATGAGCTACCAGGTTGCAAAGGACATCGAAGCTGATTATACGGCATTCTATTTCCTTACGCCTTACCCCGGAACTGATATATACGATATGGCGATAAAGAACGGCTGGCTCGATCCGACTATTCCGTTCTCTGAGAATTGGGCGCACAGGCAGCCTGAGCTCCCGCTCATGGCTATAACATTCAAGAAGGAAGAGCTGAGGGATATCCGCAAGAAGATGCAGAACCACTTCTTCAGGAAGAACTACCTCACGCGTTCAGGAAACGTCAACTTCTACTCGATACTCATGTCGATCGCCATGAAGAACCCGCTGATATTCTTTACAGCTATCGGAAAGTGGCTCAAGACAGGCAGGCTTGATTATGTTGTTGAGACGCTCAATGCGGAATACTGGCGGATAAAGAAGTACGCTGCTTAAAGTTTTTTGCGATATAACTGCAAAGGGGGGCTCTGGTCAGAGTCCCCTTTTTTTTATTGCCTTTTAAAATTATCGGAATCCGATTCCGATACAAACAATGTCTTACATCCCCTGCATCGGCACAGGGGTGAATGTGATTATGAAGATCAAGAGCGCAGCCCATCCGATGAGCTTTCTTTTTCTATCAAGCTCGACCATCTCGTATACAACAGGCGGATGTCTGTAGCCGATTATTATCATCAGCACAGCCCATACCATCCAGCCTGTCCAGAAGAATGCGCCCATAATTGCCAGCAAAGGAATAGTTATTTTTGAGATGATCTCATGCTTTCTGCCGAAGAGTGCATAAATAATATGGCCACCGTCAAGCTGTCCCACAGGCAGGAGGTTGAGCGCGGTAACGAGCAGGCCTATCCATCCCGCAAATGCGACAGGGTGAAGGATTACTTCAAATTTATCAGGGTCTATGTTCAAAACAATATTGGAAAGAAGATAAAAGAGCATTGAGCTGCCGAGAGACATTGACTCAGGCATCTTCTTCATCTCATCTATCGGGATTATTGTGGAGAGGTTCAGGCCAATGATAACAGCGATAACAGCAATGATAAACCCGCCTATCGGGCCTGAAGCTCCTATATCTATCAAAGCCCTTCTGTCAGGTATCGGTGGTTTCATCTTTATTATCGCCCCGAACGTTCCTATGAGTGACGGAGCCGGTATGAAGTAAGGAAGCGAGGCTTGCACATGATGTTTACGGGACATGAAGTAGTGTGAGAACTCATGCACTAAAAGGATAAAGAGCAGTGTCAGAGAGAACGGCAGGCCCATATATATCTTTGCAGGTTCCTCCCATGGGGCGATGCCGCTCAGCATAACGCCTGCAAGAGTGGTTGTGATAAAGGTTAGTACAAAGAGGAGAACATGGATGCGTGTCAGGTTATGCGGCATGTTTGATCTTCTTGTACCTCTTGGCTACCCCCAGGATGATAAAGTAGCTCGCAACTGATGAAAGAGTACATACTATAAAAGAACCTACGATGAAAGATTTGATCATAGGCATCAGCTCAAGTATAAGATTATAAAAATTATCAGAATCAGTTATGAGGCTCTTAAACCATGCCATGACCGTAGTGAATGTCATGGCGTTCCAATCCACTTCAGGCAGGACATCTTTTATCATAAGGATCTTTGCCCCGAGCCATACGGAGCATGTGGAGATCGGCACTATGGTCCACGGGTTATTGACGCTCACCCCGACAAAGGCGACCAGTTTATTCAGGCGGAATATCCACGCGAGAAAGATGCCTCCTATATAGTGAAGGCCGAGGAATGGGGAGTTTCCCATAAATACGCCGAGGGCAAAGGCAAGCGCGATACGGTGCGGCGTCTCATGCACCTGCATTATGCTCTTAAATTTATCTCTTAAATAAGCCATAAAATAAAATGTTAAATCTATTTTTTAAAATGCTCGTACCCTTCTGATCTGAACGCCTGTTTTTTGCCGTTGGAGTCTATTATATATCGTCCCTTATTTATTATCTCCCCGATCCTGACTGCGTCTTTCCTGCTTTTTGCCGAAGAGCTGAACAGAAGGACAAAATCCTCTCCGCCTTTTAACGCGTAGCTGAGCGGGTCTTTGCCTGATTTCTTTGAAACGGCTGAGAGCTCTTTTGAGAGCGGAATTTTTTCTTCATATATCACTGCGCCGACAGCGCTTTCATCACATATGTGGCTTAAGTCTATCAGGAGCCCGTCGCTTACATCTATCATTGCTGTTATATCTTTAGTCTTTTTTAACGGTCTTGGCTCCGGCATCAGATGGCGTTTGCAAAGATATTCCTTATCTATTCCCTTTACCATCTTCCCTTTGCCCTGCTTCAGTATCTCAAGCCCGATTGCCGAGTCCCCCAGTGTTCCTGCCACATAGATGCTGTCCCCGGGCTTTGCTCCTTTGCGGGAAATAACTCTCTTCGCTTCCCCTATAATAGTGCCGCTGAGTACAAGGCCGTGCTCTGAGCTTGAGGTATCTCCGCCGATAACTGCAACGCCGTGCATATCAGCCAATTTTCTCATGCCTCTATATAGATCTTTAATGTCATTTATTTCACACTTATTGGGTATTCCGATATTCAGAAGAAAGTATTTAGGCTCGCCGTCCATAGCATAGATATCACTCAGATTCACTGCCAGAACTTTATGCCCGAGTTGATAATAGGAGGTGAACTTCAGGTCAAAATGAACGCCCTCAACAAGCATGTCAGAGGAGATCAGAGTTGTTCCGGAGCCTGTCTTTACAGCTGCGGCATCGTCGCCTATGTTCAGGAGAACATTCTTTGAACCGTTGTCGCAGATTCGCTTGATCTCTTTTATCAGGCCGAATTCACCGAGTTGAGATAGCTTCATGGTTTCATCGGATAGAAAACCTAATGAGGCTTATTCTTGCTGCGCCCTTTTTTAAGCGCTGCCTTCAGCACCTCATCCATTGTGTCGACGAGGATGAATTCCATATCTTTTCTTATGTACTTTGGTATCTCTTCCAGGTCCTTCTGGTTCCTCTTTGGAATGATCATCCTGCTTATCCCCATCCTCTTTGCAGCAAGGGTCTTCTCCTTGAGCCCGCCTATAGGCAATACCCTGCCTCGAAGCGTTACCTCTCCGGTCATTGCCGTGCTCTTATAAACAGGCCTTCCGGTAAATGCCGATGCAATGGCGGTTGCCAGAGTTATGCCTGCTGAAGGGCCGTCTTTAGGAATAGCTCCTGCGGGAACATGTATGTGAATATCATTCTTTGCAAAGGCGGTGCTCTCTATCCCGATCTCTTTTGCCTTGGAACGTATGTAGCTCCTTGCTGCATAAGCAGATTCTTTCATGACATCGCCGAGCTGGCCGGTAAGCGTTATATCGCCTTTGCCCTTCATGATCAAGGCTTCAATATAGATAATATCCCCGCCTGTCTCTGTCCATGCAAGGCCGGTAGATACGCCGACCTCATCCTTTTCCATCTCTTCTTCAGGCAGATATTTGGGAGCACCGAGATATTTTGAGAGGTTGCTTGACGATATGTGATACATCTTATCCTTGCCCTCTGCGATCTTTCTGGCGACCTTTCTGCACACGTTCGCTATCTCACGCTCAAGGTTTCTTACGCCTGCCTCTCTGGTGTAGTGCGTAACCATCTGGAGCACTGCGCTGTCAATTATCTTGAGGTTCTTGCCGGTGAGCCCGTGCTCCTCAAGCTGTTTTGTGATCAGGTAGTTTCTGGCGATGCCGAGTTTCTCCTCAGCCGTATACCCGGAGAGGTAGATGATCTCCATCCTGTCACGGAGTGGGGACGGTATCGGATCAATAAGATTGGCAGTGGTTATGAACATGACATTGGTAAGGTCAAAAGGAACGCCAAGATAATGGTCGGTAAATGCAAAGTTCTGCTCAGGGTCAAGCACCTCAAGCAATGCAGACGCAGGGTCACCCCTGAAGTCCATGCCTATCTTGTCGACCTCATCGAGCATGAATACGGGGTTGTTCTTTCCGGCTGTCTTAATGCCCTGAATGATCCTGCCGGGCATCGCGCCGACGTATGTCCTGCGGTGCCCTCTTATCTCAGCCTCGTCCCTCACGCCGCCGAGAGACATTCTGAAGAACTCTCTTCCAAGTGCGCGTGCAATGGATTTGCCCAATGATGTCTTGCCGACACCCGGAGGCCCGACGAAGCATAGTATGGGCCCCTTCATCCCGGACTTCCCTTTGGCCTTCTCTTTCAGTTTTCTTACCCCGAGGTATTCAAGTATCCTCTCTTTTACCTTCTCAAGGTCATAATGGTCTTCATCAAGCACCTGCTTCCCCTTTTTGAGGTCAAGATTATCCTTTGTTGCCTTGGACCATGGAATCTCCACAAGCCAGTCGACATAGGTTCTTATAGTTCCTGCCTCGGCAGAGTCAGGATGCATCTTCTCAAGACGGCTGATCTGCTTGAGCGCCTCCTTCTCAACTTTTTTCGGCATCTTTACTTCATCGACCTTCTGCTTCAGTTCAAATATCTCCTCGGTCTTTTCATCTATTTCGCCAAGCTCTTTCTGTATGGCCTTAAGCTGCTCTCTCAAAAAGTATTCGCGCTGGGTCTTGTCTATCTCGCCCTTTGCGTCTGACTGGATCTTCTGCTGGACAAGAAGGAGTTCCACCTCTCTGCTGAGGATCTCGCTTATCCTCTTGAGCCTTACTACAGGGTCAAGCTTCTCAAGAAGTTCCTGCGCCTGATCCGCCTTTAATCCGAGGTTTGAAGCTATGAGGTCGGCCAGCCTTCCGGGTT
The DNA here is from genome assembly GCA_030646035.1 of Thermodesulfovibrionia bacterium. NCBI lineage: Bacteria > Pseudomonadati > Nitrospirota > Thermodesulfovibrionia > Thermodesulfovibrionia bacterium. Next base: position 62,991 of record JAUSMY010000023.1, read on the forward strand.
CATCGATATTTTCTATCAGAAGAATTATATCCGGCATAAAGGATTTGCCGAGGGCTACTGATTTGTCCAGGAGTTCCTTGACGTTGCGGATAAGCGCTTCCACCTCAATGGTCAGCTCATGCTCTTTAATGTCAGCCAGCTTCTCGAGCTCTCCTATGAAATAAGGGGCTGTCTGAGTGAAATTGGTTATCCTTGCCTTTGTTATGCCCTGAACAAGGACCTTTGACCTGCCGTCGGGAAGTTTCAAAGTCCTGAGAATACTTCCCACAGTCCCGATCCTGTAAAGGTCATCCTTGGTCGGGTTCTCAACATCAACATTCTTCTGTGTAACAAGCATTAAAAGCTTGTTCTCGCCCACGGCATTCTCAATAGCCTTTATCGAAACATCCCTGCCGACGAATAACGGAAGTATCATATATGGAAAGATAACTATATCTCTCACAGGGAGAACAGGCAAGGCAGAGGGAACATCAACATTGCGTTCATCCTTTGCATTGATCTCTTTTGCATCTATATCAGTCATTATTTCTCCTTTTTAATTTTAGGCAGTATCGACAACAGATATTTCTTGAAATCGTGTTTTACAGCCGGGTTCTTAAGGCCGAGTTCAACCGTGGCTGTAAGAAATCCGACCTTGTCGCCTGCGTCATATCTTCTGCCTTCAAAGAGGAAACCGTAAACAGGTTTCTTCTTTAGCATCGCGTTTATAGCATCGGTCAGCTGGATCTCTCCGCCTTTCCCGGGCTTGACCTTTTCGATATATTTAAAGATATCGGCAGTAAGTATATATCTTCCAATGATAGCAAGATCAGACGGAGCGTCAGCCGGTTTCGGTTTTTCCACCATGCCCGTTACCTTATATAAGTTCTTCTTGATCTCTTTGCCGGCTATTACACCGTAATTGTGTATCTCAGCTTTCGGCATTCTCTGAAGTGCCAGTATCGGCGCCTGATATTGATCGTAAAGCTTTATCATCTCTCCAAGAAGGTCATCATCAGGGTCTATTATATCATCGCTCAGAATTACTGCAAACGGCTCGTCATTTACAAAAGGTTTTGAACAGTAGATGGCATGGCCAAGCCCCAGAGGAGCGTTCTGCCTTATATAGGCAAAATGAAGGTGGTCTAATTTTTTGATCTCTGCAAGCATGGCGTGCTTACCCTTCTTTTTAAGTGTCTCCTCAAGTTCAAATGCAGAATCAAAGTGGTTTTCGATCGCCCTCTTTGATTTTCCGGTTATCATTATGAATTCGTTAATATCGCATTTCTGAGCCTCTTCAACCGCATATTGGATCATGGGTTTATCAACTATCGGAAGCATCTCTTTAGGGGATGCTTTTGTTGCAGGCAGAAACCTTGTTCCAAGGCCCGCAGCCGGAAAAACAGCTTTTTTTATTATGCTTCTGGTTTTTTTAGGCATTTAGATCTCCTGAAACAGCTATGGGTTTAAGACGTAATATTCTACCATGTATATATAGTTAATGAAAGCAGCAGAATATATAACTTTATTCTACAGTTATGCAAATACCTGTCATTATTTTGGATAGCACGGACATTACTAAACTGACCTGAGACTTTAACATATCGCGGGTTGTCATTATCATTTCATTATGCTACATTTCGGACATGGACCTTACTGACGACGGACACTGTTTTGTCTGCGGGCCTAAAAACCCCATCGGCCTTAAACTGGATTTTTCCTTTGACGGAAAGACGATAACGGCGGAGTTCACCCCGAAGAAAGAGCATCAGGGATACTTCAATATAGTGCACGGCGGGATCATAACAACACTTCTTGATGAGGCCATGGTAAAGCTCGCCATCGCAATGGGAATGCCTGCCGTTACCGCGCAGATGGATGTCCGCCTGAAAAAACCTTTAAATGTGGGTGTTCAGATAACTGTCACGGCTGAGATCACAAAAGAGACCAGAAAGACGATCGAGGCATTTGTAAAGGCAGTGACTGCTGACGGAGTGCTTATAGCTGATGCGAAGGGGAAACTGGTAAAGGTTTAAAAAGCATCTCGCCGATTTTATTTTTCGTGAGGATGTCGGCATTAATTCTTGTAATTCTCATCTGTCTCCCATCTTAAAGAATTGTTGACGATGTATTCACGAATTTTATTCAATTCAGGTTCGCTACGAATTATGTGTTCGTAGTAATTACGTTGCCATAATTTGTCCGAATATCGTTGCCATTGCTGTTGTTTTACGCCTTCAGTATATGAATGGGTTGTTATTGATTTAAATGCGCCTATGATATCACCTAATGTAGGGGCAGGTCTTGTGCCTGCCCTGTCTTCTTTCGAAAATCGGGCGCCCACAAGAGGCGCCCCTACAAGTAAAATAATTCCGTGAATATGGTTTGGCATAATGATAAATTCGTCCAAATGGATTTCAGAGAAACGACCGGGCAGTTCATGCCAGACGTTTTGTACCATCTTTCCTGCATCATTCATTTTCATCTGCGCATCTTCAATAATACCGAATAGACATTCCCTGCTCGCTGTGCATATCGTTACAAAATACGCGCCTGCCTGTGAATAATCGTATTCCTTTAACCGTATTGATCGGCGGTGATGTATGTCAGGATTATATGTCATATTAATTGTAGGTGCCCTTCTTCAATCCGGGCAGGCACAAGACCTGCTCCTACATTTTCATTATTCATCTACCCATTCCACTCCACAAGCGCAATTTATATCTTGTGCATTGTTACAAGGACGTAAAATAGAATAATCTGCAGCATATTCCGAAAGATCCTTATGAGTAACCGTATTATCCCACGCTAATGCACTTTCATAAAAAATAAAGATTGCAAAGAATATTGCCGAAGTCCCAACATGAACCATCTTTTTCATTACTTTTTCACCTCCAACTCGTTTCATTAAAGGGTTCCATGTTTAGGTCTTTTAAATTTTTATCCATTTCTTTTAACATTAGTATTACTTTTTCCTTAGAAGCTCGACCCGGTGGAGGCGGTGGAATGTTCTTTCTCCTCTCCTCCATCGTTAATTTCCTCAAAGATATAATCGCCTTATCTCCTTCCCATTTGACCGTCTCGCTTGAACGATAACCTTTCTTAAGACCAATCCATGGCCCCAATCCCCAGTATTCATACCCAGCTTTGAATATCAAAACATTCATAGGAATAATATTACTCATGACGAGCAACCCTAATCCTTTGATCTCAAAATCACCGTTTTTGTCAGTCACTGTCTCAGTGGCGTCATAATACTCATGAATTGCCCCAGCTGCTGTTGGAGTTTCTCTGTCCCACACCCCAAGCACAACAACCCCCTCCATCGGCTGTTTTGTTTCAGCATCAATTATTCTGCCTCTATACGGGCCATCAATACGTATTGCGGACGCACAACCTGCAAAGACTGACAAGCTTACAATATTCAGTAAGGCAATTATTAGAATCTTTTTCATTTATCGCTCCTTATTAGTAGTTTAAAAAAATAGCCTAATACCTCTTCTCAAAATAATCCTCAAGTATCTGCCTGTGGTCAAAGGCTATGTCATCGGGCAGTGTATCTCTAAAAAAGATCTCAGCTTCTTTTGCATCATCTCCTGCATTGGGCGTGCCTGACGCTGTCGCGATAAATATGGTTGAAACTGTATGATGGCGCGGGTCTCTCTTCGGGTCTGAATAGGTATGGAATTGACGGATAAGCTTTATATCAAGTCCTGTCTCTTCTTTAGCTTCCCTGATAACAGCATCCTCAATCGTTTCGTTGTAATCAACAAAACCGCCGGGGATCGCCCAGCCGGGAGGAGGGTTCTTCCTTTTGATCAGAACTATGCCGCCGTCAATCTCAATGATTGCATCAACCGTAAGGAATGGATTTCGAGGTGTTGGTTTCATCGTGTATAAAGAAAAATGCCTATCAATTTTTATCTGGTTCATATTTTACAGGATTACTTAACATGTTGTCTTTAGCTGGTTTCTGAGCTTAAGAACGCTTGCAAAAAACAAGGGAACTTGATACATTACACCTTATTAATAGTCAGTTATAGAGAGAGATATTATGGCCAAACTTAAATCCCTGAGAAACAAGATAGATGATATCGACAACACGATCGTTAAGCTTTTAAACGACAGGGCGAAGATCGTTCTTGATATTAAAGAGGCTAAAAAGGACGACAGGCTTAAGGTCTACTCGCCGACCAGGGAAAGAGAGATTCTAAAGAGGTTAGGGAAACTCAACACAGGCCCTTTCCCCGGTGACGCGCTTATCGCGCTGTATAAAGAGATACTCTCTACTTCGCGCTCGCTGCAGCAGCCGTTAAAGATAGCATACTTCGGCCCGCCTGCGACATTTACGCATCTCGCGGCAAGAAGGCAGTTCGGCGCGTCAGCCGAATATGTACCTGAAAGCACGATCAAGGCTATCTTCGAATCTGTAATGAGAGGCAAGGCGCAGTACGGCGTTGTGCCTATTGAGAACTCTACAGAGGGCGTTGTCAATTATACGCTTGACATGTTCATGGATTCTGACCTGAATATCACCTCTGAAGTTATGCTTCCCATAAGGCATAACCTCATGTCAAAGACGGGCAAGGCTACGGGCATAAAAAAGATATATTCCCATCCTCAGCCGATCGCACAGTGCAGGGGCTGGCTTGAAGAGCACTATCCCGGCGTTCCGCTTATAGGCGGGATGAGCACCGCTTCGGCTGCCAAGCGTGTCGCCAGGGAAACGTCATCCGCTGCCATAGCAAGTGAACTTGCCGCTGATATTTATAAACTAAAATTTATTGCAAAGGGCATAGAAGACTACAAGAATAACTTCACCCGTTTTCTTGTTATCGCAAAAGATTACCTTCCAAGGACAGGCAATGACAAGACATCCATTATGTTTTCGGTAAAGGACAAACCCGGCGCACTTCATAAGATACTTGAGCATTTTGCAAAGCATAAGATAAACCTTACAAAGATCGAGTCAAGGCCGTCCAAGAGAAAGGCATGGGAGTACATATTCTTTGTTGATATGCAGGGGCATGTAGAGGACCTCAAGGTCAGGAAGGCTATTGATGCCGTAAAGAAGGAATGCCTTTATCTCAAGGTGCTGGGCTCCTACCCTTTGGCAGATTAGGTTAATATTTCATAAGCATGTTTTTCATCAGCAATCCTTTACTCCTTATGATAAAAGCTCCTGAACATATAAAAAACATTAAACCGTATGTGCCCGGAAAGCCGATAGAAGAGCTTGAGAGGGAACTCGGGATAACCGGTTCCATAAAGCTTGCTTCCAATGAAAGCCCGATCGGGCCTTCACCTCTTGCGGTCAAGGCGCTGGCAGACGGCATACACGGCCTTAACAGGTATCCTGACGGAAGCTGTTACAGCCTGAAGAACGCTCTCTCTCAAAAGCTCGGCATCGCTTCTGAAGAGATCATCTTTGGCAACGGTTCCAATGAGATCATCGAACTGGCTGTCAGGACATTTTTAAGCCCGGGTGATGAGGCGATAATGGCAAGCCCCTCTTTTGTCGTTTACCCCACAGTGACGCAGGCAGCAGGAGGAAAGAGCATAGTTGTTCCGCTTAAAGACTTTCGCCATGACCTTGAGGCGATGGCCTCTGCAATTACAGCTAAGACAAAGGTCATATTCATTGCGAACCCGAACAATCCTACAGGCACGATAAACAGCCGCGCAGAAATGGATGCCTTCATGGAGAAGGTTCCTGACGATGTGCTTGTAGTCATTGACGAGGCGTATTTTGAATATGTCTCTTCAACTGATTATCCTGACAGCATGGAGTATCTTAAGAAAGGCAGGCCGGTCCTGATACTGCGGACATTCTCAAAGATATACGGACTTGCAGGATTGAGGATAGGATACGGTTTGGCACACAGCTCCATTATCTCAGAGATGAACAAGGTACGGCAGCCGTTCAATATAAACTCACTTGCTCAGATAGCTGCGCTTGCTGCGCTTGAAGATGCAGAACATGTTGAGAGGGCAAAGAAGACAAATGAAGATGGAAAAGAATTTCTATACAAAGAACTCAGATCAATGGGAGTAGATTATCTTCCCACAGAGGCAAATTTCATATATATTATCTTAAAGCATGATACAGCCCTTCAGCTTTATAATGAGCTGCTGAAGAAGGGCGTTATAATAAGGCCGATGGGCAAACGCGAATTGAGGGTAACTATCGGCCTTGCCGATGAGAATAAAAGGTTTATAAAAGCGTTACAGGCTGTAATGAAGCAATAACTACGCTTTACGCATCACGATTTTCATGGAGGATCTATGGACATTATAGTACTTAAACCAAAGGCAACTGCAAAAGAGAAGCGGAATATAGTTAAACGTCTGAAACAGATGGGCTTTGACGCCCATCTTTCAACCGGCACAGAGAGGACGGTCATCGGGGTGATTGGCGATACTTCAAAGGTCTCAGAGGATGAGAGCAGTTCATTTGAGGCGTTGAACGGTGTCGAGAAGATACACAGGATCACCCAGCCATACAGGCTCGCAAGCAGGAACTTTCAGCAGAAGGACTCACTAATAAAGGTCGGCAGGCATGTCATCGGCGGGAAGAGGATACATGTCATGGCAGGCCCCTGCTCTGTTGAGAACAGGGCAAACCTCATTAATGTAGCGCAGGATGTGAAGAAGGCGGGTGCTACATTTTTAAGGGGCGGAGCGTTTAAACCCAGGACATCGCCGTACAGCTTCCAGGGGCTTGGGGAAGAAGGGCTTGAGATACTTGCTGAGGCGCGTGAGAAGACAGGGCTTCCTGTTGTAACTGAGATAATGGACCCGAGGGACATAGGCCTCATAATCAAACATGTTGATATCATCCAGATCGGCGCAAGGAATATGCAGAATTTCAGGCTCCTTCAGGAGGTCGGCTCTTACAACAAGCCGGTTCTTCTCAAGAGAGGGCTTTCCGCTACGATAAAAGAACTTCTCATGGCTGCCGAATATATCATGGCGCAGGGCAACAGCAAGGTTATTCTCTGCGAGAGGGGAATAAGGACCTTTGAAACAGCCACAAGGAATACGCTTGACCTCAGCGCAATTCCGGTACTGAAGGAACTTACTCATCTGCCGATCGTTATTGACCCGAGCCATGCCGTTGGCAGATGGGAGTTTGTAGCCACTATGGCAAAGGCTGCTGTTGCTGCAGGCGCTGACGGGCTCATGATCGAGGTGCATTCAAACCCTGAAGAGGCATTCTCTGACGGCGAGCAGTCATTGAAGCCTGCTAAATTCAAGACGCTTATGAAGGAACTCAAGGCTGTTGCAAAGGCTGTGGGCAGAGAGATATAAATAGGGATTAAAATGAATTTAGAAAAAATAACAATAATCGGTGTCGGCCTGCTTGGCAGTTCGTTCGCCCTCTCATTAAAGAGGGTCGGTAGCAACGCCATTATCACCGGTGTCGGCAGGAATGAGGAGAACCTTCAAAAGGCGGAAGAATTAGGGATCATAGATGAATACTGCACTGTGCCGGCTGATGGTGTGGCAGGCGCTGATCTGGTCCTGCTTGCGACTCCTGTAGGCCAGTTTGAAAATATAGTCAGTGACATAAGGCATGAGTTAAAAAAAGGGGCTATCGTTACTGACGTCGGAAGTGTAAAAGGCGGACTGGTTGGAAGGCTGGATGCATTAATGCCTGAAGGCGTGAGCTTTGTCGGCGCGCATCCGATAGCCGGCGGGGAGCGCCAGGGGCTGGAGGCGGCCACATCCGAACTCTTCTGGGGGGCGAAATGTATTATCACGCCCACGCCTGATACTGATAAGGATGCGCTGGAGGATATCACCGAACTCTGGAAGCAGCTTGGAGCAAGGGTCTTGCACATGACCCCTGACGAACATGATGAGGTCTATTCAGCTGTAAGCCATCTGCCGCATGTCCTGGCATATGCTCTTGTGAATTCGATAAGCAGCATCAGGGAAGACATACTTGACTTTGGCGGCAGAGGGCTCAAAGACATGACCAGGATAGCACTGAGCCCGACTGAGCTCTGGAAAGATATATGCTCCCAGAACAGGGATCACATGCTCAGGTCGCTCAACGACTTCTCTTCCAATATCTCCGGCATCATAAAACGGTTTGAAAAGTCAGATTGGAAAGGGCTTGAGGAAGAATTCAAAAGAGCAAAAGAGGCGAGACAGCGTCTTGAATCAGATTAAGGTCTGCCACAGCGATCCGCTTAAAGGTGAGGCCTCCCCTCCTCCTGACAAGTCCATATCACACCGCGCCGTAATATTTTCTTCTCTTGCCGAGGGCAGGAGTGTTATTGAAAACTTTCTCGCTGCCGAGGATCCGATGCGGACGCTTGAAGCATTCAGGCAGATGGGCATAGAGATCGAACAGTCTGCTGACGGAAGGACGGTGACGATTATAGGCAAAGGGCTGCGGGGACTTTCTGAGCCTGTCGGCCCGATAGACTGCGGCAATTCCGGCACTACAATGAGGATGATGAGCGGCGTGCTTTCGGGACAGCCATTTTCTTCAACGCTTACAGGCGACAGATATCTTCTTAAACGCCCGATGCAGAGGGTGATCGGCCCGCTCACAAAGATGGGGGCTGTGATCACTTCTGAATCAGGCGGGCTTCCGCCGCTTCATATTAAAGGCGGGAATCTCAGTCCTATAAAATACAATTCTCCTGTTGCCAGCGCGCAGGTCAAATCTGCAATCCTCCTTGCCGGCCTCTACTGTAACGGGATAACCACAGTTGTTGAGCCGGAGAGGTCCAGAGACCATACAGAAAGGATGCTCAGGGCCGCCGGCGTTGATATTAATGTGCAAGGGCTTGAAGTGAGCATTAAAGGCCCTGCCAGATTAAACCCTATGGATATAAGGGTGCCTGCTGATTTTTCATCAGCCGCCTTCTTTATCGTTGCCGGCCTGCTTGTGCCAGGGTCAGAGGTATTGATCAAAGATGTCGGGATAAATCAGACAAGGACCGGATTGCTTGATATTCTAATAATGATGGGGGCATCCATTCAGCTTCTGAACCAGAGGGATATCTCCGGCGAGCCGGTTGCTGATATATTTGTAAAACACTCAAGCCTCTCAGGTATAGAGACAGGCGGGGAGATGCTTTTAAGGGCTATTGATGAATTCCCGATACTATGTGTTGTAGCCGCATTGGCAGATGGCACAACAAAGATAACAGGCGCCAAGGAACTCAGGGTAAAGGAGTCGGACAGGATAGCGGCGATGGCTTTGGAACTCGCGAAGATGGGTGTTAAGGTTGAAGAACTTCCGGACGGCATCATCATCAAAGGAAATGAGAGCCTGAAAGCGGCAAAAGTCCACAGCCATGGGGACCACAGGATCGCGATGTCGATGGTCGTTGCAGGGTTTATGGCAAAAGGGGAGACAACGGTTGACGACACAGAATGTATAGATACCTCTTTTCCCGGATTTATGGATATGATGAATAGGCTGAGACAATAAGGAAAATTATTTGTTTGCAACCTGTTATGGCTTTATGTATCATATATTTGCTTGCAAAACAAATTAGACATATAATTAACAACATGGAGCTATTATGAACGTTGAATTTCTCTTGGGAATTATTGCCGGTTTTCTTTTTTTCCTTCTGCTCTTTTTAATTCCTGCCATATTGCAGATCAAAAGGACCGCAAGGGCTGCGGAAGACCTGCTTATTACTACCCGGCAGTCTATTGCCCCGCTTTTAGCAGATCTCCAGCAGACGGTTGAGAGCGTAAATCATGTTGTTTTAAAGTTGGATGAATCAATGGGCAACATGCAGAACCTGACAAAAGCCATAGGAGAAACAGGGTCGATAATTTCTGACATCAATGGTTTTGTGAGAAAGATACAGATGGTGGTTTCATTTACAACGCTGGGTTTCAGTTCCGGCATAAAAACAGCCCTTGGCGTTCTTACGCAGGGGATCATAAAAAAGGGAGGAAAATAGAATGAGCGAGGAAAGAGGATATTCAGCAGGCAGTGTTATTCTTGCATTTGTATTGGGCGGCATAGTCGGCGCAGGCGTGGCTTTATTAACAGCACCGCAGTCAGGAAGAGAGACAAGGGAGAAGCTTATGGAATTTGCCGATGACGGCAGAAAAAAGGTTTCTGAATACGCAGGGCAGGCAAAAGAAAAATTCTCTTCTGCAGTAGACAGCGGGAAGAGTTTTATGGAAGACAAGAAGTCATTGATCGCAAATGCTTACGAGGCCGGCAAAGAAGCTTACAGCAAAGAAAAAGAGAGACAGACAAAGGGATAAATTGTTATAGATGGGTAGTCCCGTTGTATCGGGACTACCCGAATTACAAAGCTGTCAAAGCTCCAGGCAACACATGCCTCAAAGGAATCCGCGCATTAAAATATTTTTTTTGATTTAAACCTCCTGAATTAGATATATTATTTAGGTTTTTTTGATTCTCACCGTATGGTCTGCTTTATGGAAGCAGCATATTTTTCTGTATATTACTGAATCGATAATGAAGAATGTAATAACTATAGACGGGCCTTCAGGCTCAGGCAAGGGCACTATATCAAAGATGCTTGCCGAACGTCTCGGCTACAGCTACCTTGATACCGGCGCTCTTTACAGGGCGGTAGCGTGGAAGGTGAGGCATGACAGCGCTGACCCTGATGATGATGGGTCGCTGAAAAAGATACTTGATGAGATAGAGATCACATTCAACGGGCAAAAGGTTCTTGTCGGAGGCCGGGATATTACAGCCGAAATAAGGACAGCTGAAATAGGGGAGCTCAGTTCAAAGGTTTCAGCAATTCCCATGGTAAGGGAGGGCCTGTTCTCCATACAGAGAGAGATGGGCCTTAAGGGTAAGATCGTTATCGAAGGCAGAGATGCCGGCACAGCCATCTTTCCTGAATCTGAGAATAAATTTTATCTTGACGCAAGCCTGCAGGAGAGGGCAAGGAGAAGGTTTGAGGAACTGAAGGCCAAAGACCCTGAGATCACTCTTGATAAGACGATTGAAGACATAAAAAAAAGAGACCACAGAGATTCTACAAGAGAGAGATCTCCATTGACCAGAACCGCTGATATGGTTTATATAGATTCAACATACCTGAGTAAAGAAGAGGTTGTAAAAGAGATCATAAGGGTATTGAAAGTTTAAGCGCTGAACACGGTATATTGTTGAATTGATTAATATTTTTTCTAAATACTATATAATAATGTTCCTTATTTCATTAGATCTTACAGGAGAAGCATAACCATATATTGCAGAGCAGAAGGCTGATATCTGATTTTTTCTATGGATTTTTCTCACTGATCATAAGAGCAATATTACGTATTAACGGCGGGCTTGAAGTCATAGGCAGAGAGAACATACCGCTTGAAGGCGGTGTTATAATAGCCGCCAACCATGTCAGTTATCTGGATCCTCCTTTAATAGGTTCAGTGCTTCCAAGAAGAGGCACCTTTATTGCCATGAAGGAGCTTTTTGACATGCCTGTGCTTGGTTGGGTCATAAGTCATTATGCATTTCCTGTTGAAGAGGGCGGCACACAGCCTTCTGTCATTAAGAAGACGATCAGCAGGCTCAGGGCGGGTGAACTTATAACCATCTTTCCTGAAGGACAGAGGAGCATAACAGGTGAGCTTCTGAAGGCGAAACGCGGGATAGGCATGCTGGCTGCTCTTAGCAACGCGCCTGTTGTACCTGCCCTCATAATAGGGGCAAACTATGCGCTTCCATTTGATGCAAAGTGGCTGAGGCGCGCCAGGATAAAAGTAATCTTCGGCAGTCCTGTTTATCCTGTTATGGATGAGGATGCTGAAAATAAAAATGAAGGATATGAAAAAATAAGCATCCAGGTGATGTCATCTATACGAGAGATCAAAGAGAGATATGGAGATAATAGTAGCTAAAAAAGCGGGATTCTGTTTCGGGGTCAGGCGCGCTGTAGATACTACTTTTAAGCTTGCTGAAGAGGGGAAGGAAGGGATATTTACCTTTGGCCCGCTTATCCACAATCCTCAGGTTGTAGATAAACTGAAGAAGGAAGGTGTTTCACAGACTGACGACATCGGCTCCCGTGACATTAAAACACTTATCATAAGGACACACGGAGTTTCGCCGGAAATATATACCATAGCCAAACGGGTCGGTTACAAGCTTATTGACGCTACATGCCCTTTTGTAAAAAAGGCCCAGCGTTATGCAAAGACATTGAGTGAAGAAGGATATCAGGTACTGATAATAGGCGACAGGGAACATCCTGAGGTTCAGGGGCTGATAGGTTTTGCCGGTGATGACGTTGTCACTGTCAGCAGAGATGAGCCCATGCCTCTGATAAAGAAGAAGGTCGGGATAATTGTTCAGACAACTCAGCCGTTTGAAGTATTCAGGGATATTGTTGACAAGGTCATAAGCACGGCAATGGAGCTGAAAATATATAATACAATATGCGATTATACCGCCCGCAGGGTTGAAGAAACAAAAGAGTTGTCGAGAAAGGTTAATATTATGATAGTTGTCGGGGGGAAGAACAGCGCAAACACAACACAGCTTGTGAATATCTCAAAACAGGGTTGTGAAAATGTGTATCATATTGAAACGTCTGAAGAACTTGATAAAGAGTGGTTCACCGGCGTAGAAAAGGCCGGAATTACAGGGGGGGCTTCTACTCCGCAGTGGATCATTGATGATGTTGTAAAAAAAATAAAAGAAATATCTTCCGGGAGGTAATATAATACACAGCTATGGAAATACAAAATGATAATTTCGAAAAACTTTATGCCGACACATTTAATAATCTGCATGAAGGCTCAATTGTAAGGGGCAAAGTTCTGCAGATCAAGGCTGACGGCGTAATAGTTGATGTGGGATACAAGCGGGAAGGGTTTATCCCGATCGGTGAGCTTCTGGATGATGAATACAAAAGCCTTGTGGCAGAGGATGAGATTGACGTCCATGTTACCGGCCTTCATGACAAACAGGGCTTTATCAAGTTATCCCGGCAGAAGGCTGCTGCGGAAAAGACATGGTCAAATCTTGAAGACGCGCTTAACAACGGGACTCAGGTGAATGGCAAGATCACGGGCAAGGTTAAAGGCGGGATGACAGTCAGCATAGGAGGGGTAATGGCATTTCTCCCCGGCTCCCAGATAGACCTGAAGGTAATAAGAGATACAGACGCCCTTATCGGCCAGACACTGGCATTCAGGGTCATCAAGCTGGATCAGAAGACCTCTAATGTGATCATATCAAGGCGCGTTATCCTCGAGGAGGAGCGCAACAAACAGAAGGATGTTACGCTTGTTAATATAAAAGAAGGCGCTGTGATGAAAGGGACTGTTAAGAACCTGACTGACTATGGTGCTTTTATAGACCTTGGCGGGATAGACGGACTTCTTCATATATCAGATATGTCCTGGGGCAGGATCAGCCACCCGAGCGAACTCTTCAGCGTGGATGATGAAATTGATGTTGTTGTGCTCAGTTTTGACCCTGAGAAAGAGAAGGTGACCCTTGGCTATAAACAGAGAAAAGCTGACCCATGGATGTCTGTTGAAGCAAAATACCCGCTCGGTGCAAAGGTCTCAGGCAAGGTGATAGGCATTACAGATTACGGCGTATTTATAGAGCTTGAGGAAGGGGTCGAGGGCCTTGTGCATGTTAGTGAGATAGACTGGCTTGAGAAGGTCAAAAAACCATCCAAGTATTTCTCAATAGGCGAGATCGTAGAGACATCCGTGCTTTCGGTCAACAGCAGCGACAAGAAGATATCACTCAGCATAAAGCAGCTTAAGGCAAATCCCTGGGACCTTGTAAAAGAGAAATATACTGTCGGACAGCAGGTAAAAGGGACCGTAAAGAGCTTCACTGACTTCGGCGCATTTATCGGCCTGGATGAGGGCGTTGACGCGCTGCTTCATATCTCGGATCTTTCCTGGGTCAAGCATATCAGGCACCCGTCCGATGTTCTGGAGAAAGGTCAGGAGATAGAGGTTGCAATAATAGAGGTAGATGCTGACAAGAGAAGGATATCTGTCGGCTTAAAGAGCCTGACGCCGGATCCTTGGATAACTGAGATACCGAACAAGTACGGGCTTGGCGATCCTGTAACAGGCAAGGTTACAAATGTCGCTGATTTTGGGGTTTTTGTTGAACTTAAAGAAGGTGTCGAGGCGCTGCTGCATATATCCGAGATCGATAAAAAGCCCAGTGAAAAGACAGAGGATATCTTTAAGCCGGGCGATGAACTGACAGCGCGGATAATTCATATTGATCTGGATAACAGAAAGATCGGTCTCAGCACCAAGACTATGGCAGGCTAAGTTTCATGAAGAAGATACTCATTTTTTTCATAATCATAACCGCGATAATTGTAATTATCAGCCTTTTCACTGCCATCACAGGCAAGGTCCCTCTCGGGGATAAGGTCGCGGTTGTCCGGGTTGAGGGCGTGATAATAGATTCAAAAAGTGTTATAGAAGAGCTCAAGGATTATTCTTCCGACAGCTCGGTCAAGGCCATCGTCCTGAGGGTGGACAGCCCGGGCGGCGGAGTAGCACCTTCTCAGGAGATATATGATGAGGTGGTCAAGGCCAAGGCTAATAAGAAGATCGTGGTCTCAATGGGTTCTGTTGCCGCTTCCGGGGGATATTATATCTCTTGCCCTGCTGACAAGATCGTTGCCAATGCAGGAACGCTTACAGGTTCTATGGGTGTGATCATGGAGATCCCCAACATAGAGGGGCTGATGCAGAAGATCGGCATTCAGAATCAGATCGTAAAAAGCGGAGAGCATAAAGACATAGCATCAATATTTAAAACCATGAGCCCTGATGAGCGGAAGCTGCTTCAGGTCGTGCTTGATGATGTGCATGAACAGTTTATTGAGGCTGTCTCAAAAGGCAGAGGCTTAAGCATTGACGAGGTCAAACTCCTTGCCGACGGGCGTATCTTTACCGGAAGGATGGCAAAAGGGGTCGGGCTGGTAGATGAACTCGGCAATCTTGATATGGCGATAAAGCTGGCTGCCAAGCTGAGCGGGATCGAGGGTGAGCCGGAGGTAGTTGAGAAGGAAGAGGATACCGGATTTTTCGGTTTTTTAAGGAGTTCATTCACTAAAAATTTCTTGATAAATTCCATGCCGGGAATAAAACTGCAATACATGCTTTCGCCATAAAAAAATATTGCATATCCTGTTGTTATGTTGTACATTTAAAACGGTAATAATTGATTTATTAGTTTATAATTTCAGAATAATTTATCGGAGGCCGGTATGACTAAATCTGTTCTTATTGAGAAGATAGCTGAAAAAGTTGAAGGGCTTACAAGAAAGCAGACTGAGGTTGTGGTCGAGACGATCTTTGACAGCATCAAAGACGCTTTGGCGCATGGTGACAAGGTTGAGATAAGAGGTTTCGGCAACTTCAGGCTCAGAAGTAGAAATGCCCGCAAGGCCAGAAACCCCAAGACAGGAGACTCGGTTGAGGTTGCCCCAAAAAAAGTCCCTTACTTTAAGGTCGGCAAGGAACTCAGGGAGATGGCGACAAAAGACATTTAGTCCTTTTCAGCGTAATAAAAATCAGCTTTCACTCCGAAGGTTTCAGACATCTTGTTTGAAACCTTCTTTTTTGTTCTCCCCTAATATACTTATATATATCCCTCTATATGTGTTATTATTTATGGATTTTTTGTGCAATCTATTCATTGAAAATGTATGCAAAATAAGAAAGGCAAAGTATATATAGTCGGCGCCGGGCCCGGTGATATAGGGCTCTTCACGGTCAAGGGATTAAGCTGCCTTCAGAAGGCGGAGGTGGTGGTCTATGACTTCCATCTTAACTCCCAGATACTGAACTATATAAAGCATGACGCTGAGTTGATTTATGCCGGCAAGCGCGGCGGGCAGCATGCTATGGTGCAGGAAGATATCAACCGGGTCCTTGTTGAAAAGGGCAAAGAGGGCAAGATCGTCTGCCGTCTCAAAGGAGGCGACCCGTTCGTCTTTGGAAGGGGGGGCGAAGAGGCAGAGGCTCTTTTTGATAACGGCATCAAGTTCGAGGTTGTGCCGGGGGTAAGTTCCGCTGTAGCGGCTCCTGCATATGCCGGTATCCCTCTTACGCACAGATCATATGCGTCTTCGCTTGCAATAGTTCCCGGGTATGAGGACCTTACAAAAGGGGAGAGCTCTATCGATTGGTCGAGGCTTGCCACCGGTATCGACACCATAGTCTTTTTGATGGCTGTAAAGAATATCGATATGGTATGCCAGCGGCTTATTGAGAACGGCAGAAAGCCTGAGACGCCTGTCGCAGTGATCAGGTGGGGTACAAGGGCTGACCAGAAGACGATTGTGGGCAGCCTTCAGAACATCGTCAGCCTGATCAGGGAGAAGGAGATAAGGCCGCCTGCTGTCATGGTGGTGGGGGATGTGGTCAAGCTGAGGGAGAAGCTCAAGTGGTATGAGGAGAAACCCATGTTCGGCCAGAGAGTGCTTGTTACCAGAGAGCATGCAGAGGGCTTTGAACAACTTGAGGATATGGGCGCGGAACTGATCGCGTTCCATACTATCAAAATTGTCCCGCCTGAAGACTGGACAGAGCTTGATAAAGCAATAGACAAATTAGAGACTTATAACTGGCTCGTGCTGACAAGCGCGAACGGGGTGAAGTTCTTTTTCAAAAGGCTTTTTGAGAAGAGGGATATCAGGGATCTCAAGGGTATCAGGGTATGCGCGGTCGGGACAAAGACCGCAGCTGCGATACAGGAGTATGGGGTAAAGGTTGATATGGTGCCTGAGGAGTTTAATGCAGAGGGGCTTATATCCGCTTTCATATCAACATCACAGGTTAATAATCCTGACCTGTTAAAGGGCATGAGATTTCTTCTGCCAAGGGCTGAAACAGCAAGGGATGTATTTCCAAAAAAGGTCATTGAGATGGGCGGTGAGATCGATGTTGTCACTGCTTACAGAGCGGTTAAGCCTGAGATACACGGCAAAAGGCTCAAGAGGTTTTTGAAAGAGGGTAAGATAACTGTCGCGACATTTACCAGCGCTGCTACTTTTAACAATTTCATGGATATGGTTGGAGACGATGCCGAATCGCTTCTGGATGGCGTGGCTATCGCTGTCATCGGGCCTGTGACCGCGAGGGCGGTTGAAAAGGCAGGATTGAAGGTCAGCATAATGCCTAAAGAGGCGACTGTTGAAGCGATGGTTAATGAGATTATCAAATGGGCATCGGAAAGATAGCTGTATCTGAGCTCTGAAATATTTATATATTGTAAAGACACGTGAAATGAGACTTCTTAAATCAAAAATAAAAGAACTGCATCTGCGCACTCCTCTGAGCATTAAGATGGCCATAGTGACCATCCTGGCAGGGTTCAGCGCCTCACTCTTTTTTGAGAGGATCCAGGGCGAACAGATCAGCAGGCACTCAATAATTCAGCTTGCGGTCATTATCCTGGCGGTGACGCTTGTAGTGCTCTGGATAACAGTGCGTATACAGAGATTAACAAAGCGTGTTTCCGACTTCTCCAGAAATACACTGGGGATAAAGACGCAGCAGGTGCTCAAAGGCGACCAGCTTTATATACTTGAGACGAGATTTCAGGATCTTACAGATGAGATAATAGGCGCGCGCGAAGCATTGAGGATCGAGGCGGAGAAGAAGCTGCTGCTTGAGAAGAGGCAGGTGGAGATGGCTGAGAAAGAGAATCATCTTAAGCTGCTTCAGTCCGTAACAAATGCCGTCGGCGTCGGCGTAATTAACATGACTTCCTCAGGGATGAAGGCTGCCAACAGCCAGATGGAGGCATTTGCCGAGATGTGCGGGGATATCTCAGCCTTTAAGATAGATGGGGAGGAGATCATTGAGCGCATCCTGCTGGATAAGGACGGCAATGAGCATATCTTCAGCATAAGCGGGCCTGATATCTTCACTGAAGAGAAGGTCCTGCTGGTAAGGGATATAACCGAACTTAAGCTGGCTGCCAAAAAACTTGAGAAGGACCGCCATATGCAGGGTGTCATAAGCACGGTGCTCAGGATATCTCTTACGCCTGTTTCGCTTGAAGACCAGCTTGAGCAGACGCTCGGCGTGCTCTTTTCGCTTCCATGGCTTGATGAAAGCTCAAACGGATGCATATATCTCGCGGATGAAGACGCGGAGATGCTTTTTATGAAAGCAAAGTACAGACTTCCGCAAAAGATCTCACATACCTGTTCGGTTGTTCCTTTTAACGAATGTTATTGCGGCAAGGCAGCTTCAACAAGGCAGATAATTTTTAATGAATGGGCTGACAGGTGCAGTTTTGATGCTGCTGATAATACCCGTAAGCAGAGCCAGTACTGCATTCCTATACTCTTTGGCAATAAGATCAACGGCGTAATGAACCTGTATCTTGGCGAGGGGTACCAGAGGAACCGCAGGGACGAGGACTTTTTCCTTGCCATTGCCAATACATTGGCCGGAATAATTGAGCACAAGAGTGCAGAGGCTGAGCTCGAGAAGGCGAGGGAGGCCGCAGAGGCGGCTTCTATGGCCAAGAGCGAGTTCCTTGCCAATATGAGCCATGAGATACGCACTCCTATGAACGCCATCATCGGCATGACAGAGCTTACGATTGATACGAACCTCACTCCTGAACAGAATGAGTATCTTAAGATAGTCCAGTCAAACTCTGAAGCGCTTCTCTCCCTCATCAATGATATTCTCGATATCTCCAAGATAGAGGCGGGCAACATGGAGCTGGAGCACATTCCATTTGACCTTAAGGAGGTTGTAGAGGGTGTCGCAGAGGGGCTTAATGTAAGGGCCAAGGATAAAGAGGTGGAGCTGATATGTTATGTTGACCCCGGCATCACATCATCCACTGTTCTTGGAGACCCAACCAGGCTTCGTCAGGTACTTATAAACCTTATGGGTAACGCGCTTAAATTCACTGAAAAGGGAGAGGTCGTGCTCAAGGTTGAACTCTCGCCGTCTTATACTGACCAGATAAAAAAAGTCGTCGGGCTTCACTTCATGGTCACGGACACAGGGGTCGGGATATCAGAAGCTGATATAGCGAAGATCTTTGATAAGTTCACGCAGGCTGACTCATCAACCACCAGAAAGTACGGAGGAACCGGACTCGGCCTGAGCATATCAAAGCTTCTCATAGAGATGATGGGCGGGAAGATATGGGCAGAGAGCACGATCGGCAAAGGCAGCGCTTTCCATATTGTTTTATCACTTCCTTATGAAGAAGAGCCCGGAGAGTTGAGAAAGATAGAGTATGCCTATCCTGATTTCAAAGAGATAACAGCGCTTGTTGTCGATGACAGCAGCACCAACAGGTTTATCCTGCAGAAGATACTCGGCGCGTGGGGATTTAACGTTGACGAGGCGGTCAGCGGGAAAGATGCGTTATCCATTCTGCAGTCAGGCCAAAAAAATTATAATCTTCTTATTCTTGACTATCAAATGCCTGAGATGGACGGAATCGAGGTTGTTGAGGCGCTGCGGAGCGACAAAAAGTTCAAGGACCTTAAGATCTTGATCCTCTCCTCCTGGGGCAGGATAAACCCCGGCTTGATGAAGAAGCTCAAGATCTGCGAAGCGCTGGTAAAGCCTGTTAAGCAGTCAAGCCTCTTTAATACGCTGCTAAAGGTACTGCGTATTAATGTACATGACCAGGCTGTGGTTCCAAAGAGAGAGATAGAGATCATTGACGAGAAGGGGCATATCAAGATACTGCTTGCCGATGACAATCCTGACGGCCAGAAACTTGCAAGAAAATTCCTTGAGAGCGCAGGCTTTGTAGTGGATACGGCAGATAACGGAAGGGATGTTGTTGAGGCGTTTAGAAAATATCATTTTGACCTGATACTGATGGATATCCAGATGCCGCAGATGGACGGATTTGAAGCAACCCGGCATATAAGGATGCTTGAAAAGGGCGGGAGGAGGACTCCTGTAATAGCCCTAACAGCCCATGCGATGAAGGGCTATCGTGAAAAATGCATGGAGAATGATATGGATGACTATATCACCAAGCCGCTGAACAGGAAGATCCTGCTGGATACCGTTGATAAATGGCTCGATATGTATCCTGTTATCCTGGTTGTGGATGATATAAAGGACAACAGGAGCCTCATTGAGAACTATCTCAAGGGTGAAAACTGCAGGCTGATATCTGCTTCGAACGGAAAAGAGGCGGTTGACATATTTAAGAAACAGAGGGTGTCGCTGATACTCATGGATATGGAGATGCCTGAGATGGACGGTTATGCGGCAACAAGCAATATCAGGGGGCTTGAAGGCGGCGCGAACCTGCCTATCGTTGCCATGACCGCGCACGATGGGACAGGCGAGGTTAGAAAGTGTCTCCAGGCCGGCTGCACTTCCCACCTGGCAAAACCTATCAGAAAGGCTGCTCTTCTGCAGGCGATACAGGAATATCTCAGAGGGAAAAAGCCCGCTCTGCCTGAGGCTTCAGCCGCAGACGGGACATATGGCGATAATGTTGTCTATATCGATCCTGACCTTCAGGACCTGATACCGGATTTCCTTGACAGCATGAAGAAAGAGGTTGAGAAGATAGGCGCCATGCTCAGCAAGAATGATCTCAATGAGATACAGAGGATAGGCCACAGCCTTAAGGGAACAGGCGGCAGCTATGGCTTCAATGAGATAACAGATATCGGGAAAGAGATGGAAGAGGCTGCAAAAAACAGTGATAAAGAGGCTATAATTAAACTCAACAGCCGTCTTGATAATTATCTTTCAACCGTCAAGATACATATGAGAGATGAACAGCCATGAATGATAATAAAAATTTAGTCCTTATCATAGACGATGACCTGCCGCTCACAAGGCTCATAGACCTTAAATTGAAGAAGGCAGGTTTTGCGACGCTTACCGCAATGGACAGCAGCAGCGCCATGGAGGCTTTGTCCAAAAACCATGTGGATCTTATTATCTGTGATATTCAGATGCCCGGAACGAGCGGTTTTGAATTCCGCGAGAATATACTCAATAAGTCCGAGACCAGGGATATCCCTTTCATCTTTCTTACGGCAAGCTCCGAGTCTGTGGACCAGGTCAAGGGATTCCGCCTGAGGGTGGATGATTATATTACCAAGCCGTTCGACCCGTCCATCCTTGTCGCCCGCGTACGGTCTGTGATCGAGCGGCATGCGACATTCACAGAGAGGTCCAGTATTGACCAGCTTACAGGGCTTCTGAACCGTCAGGCGCTTGAGCAAAGGGTGGAGAAAGAGCTTTCACGCATCGGCCGCTACGGCGGCGGCATATCGATCGTCTTTATTGATATAGATAATTTCAAAGGAGTAAATGACCAGCATGGCCATTCCATCGGCGACATTGTGCTTATACAGCTTGGCCAGCTCTTTCAGCAGAAGCTGAGGACCATTGATTTCGCAGGGCGCTACGGTGGCGAGGAGTTCGTGCTCTGCCTTATAAACTCAGACAAGGAAGGCGCCATGGAGTTGACCAAAAGGCTTCTTTCATCATTTCGAGAGACCCCTGTAAGCGACGCAAAACTTCTCTGCACCTTCAGCGCGGGCATAGCCTCTGCGCCTGAGGACGGCGCCAGTTTTTCAGTCCTCTGCAATAAGGCTGATGAAGCGATGTATATCTCAAAAAAGGAAGGGAAGAACAGGGTCACTTCATGGAAAGAGGGGGAGAAATAAATATCCATCCGATCCTTCTGGCAGGCGGAACAGGCACAAGGCTATGGCCTGTTTCAAGGGAGTTATTCCCTAAGCAGCTTGTGAACCTTGTCGGAGATGAATCGCTTATACAGAACACGATCAAGAGGCTCTCACCTACAGTCGACCTTGAGAGGCTGAAGATAGTCTGCGGCAAAGAACATTTATTTGAGATCGCAAGGCATCTTGAGGCGCTTGGAATATCCTCAGAAGGAAAGATAATCACCGAACCATGCGGAAGAAACACCGCGCCCGCGATATTACTGGCAATCCTTAATATCTTAAAGACCGAAGAGGATGCGGTCCTGCTGGTATTCCCTTCAGACCATGTGATAAAGGATCTTCAGGGTTTTCATGAAAGGCTTGAGGCTGCGGTAAGGCTTGCAGAAAAAGACTACGTCGTTACCTTCGGAATAAAACCTGACAGGCCTGAGACCGGCTACGGCTACATAGAAGGCGTGGGAGCTGTAGAGGAAGGAGCGCTCAGGGTCAAGAGGTTTGTTGAGAAGCCGGATCTTGAGACTGCAAAGGATTATCTCAGCAAGGGGAACTTCTTCTGGAACAGCGGCATGTTCGCATTTAAGGCATCTGTAATGCTTATGGAGTTTGCAGATGCAGAGCCGGAACTTTTAGAGAGCATGCGCGCGATATTGTCAGGCAAGGGGCCTGTCTCTATGGACAGCTATGCGGCGCTGCCCAATATCTCCATTGATTACGCTATCATGGAGAAGACCAAAAGAGGTGTCGTGCTCCCGTCAGACTTCGGGTGGAGCGATATCGGGACATGGGAGACTCTTTATAATTTTCTTCCGAAAGACTCCGATGATAATGTTGTGGAAGGGGATGTCATATTAAAAGATACAAGACACAGTTTTGTCAGGGGCGGCAACAGGCTGGTTGTTGTGACAGGGCTTGAGAATGTAGTTGTTATTGATACTCCTGATACCGTCTTTGTCTCAGACCTTGAGAAGAGCAAGGATGTAAAAAATATAGTCGCTGAATTGAAGGAGAAAGGCCGCGAGGAGTACAAGTCACATAGCACTGTCTATCGTCCTTGGGGGACATACACTATCCTTGAAGAGATGGAACATACAAAGATAAAACGTATCGTTGTTTATCCCGGTGCAAAGCTCTCTCTGCAGATGCATCATCACAGAAACGAACACTGGGTCGTTGTAAGAGGTATCGCAAAGATAATCAACGGCGACCACGCAATTATCCTCAAAGAGAACCAGTCAACCTACGTCCCTAAAGAGAACCGCCACCGCCTTGAGAACCCGGGCAAAGAGCCCCTTCATATAATCGAGGTTCAGATGGGCGATTATCTTGGAGAGGATGATATCGTGAGATTTGATGATGATTTCGGCAGAGAGTAGTTTTTAGTCGTTCACGGGAGGGTAATGTTTAAGAAGGATGAAGTGGTTTCAGGCAACGTTGCTGTGCAGCTGATGCCTGACAATATCATAGTAACTTTCTTAGACATGAAAGGTAAGGTTGTTACATGGTCATCTACACTTGCTCAGGGGTTTAAGGGCGAGTGGAGAACAACACCTCAGGCTGCGAAAAAAGCTGCAGCTGCTGCTGCGAAAAAAGCGACATATGCCGGGATGTTTGAAGTTAATATTTATATAAAGAATGATTACGGCGATGAAAAGGATATGGTTATTAAGGCTGTTATTGAAGGTATCTTATCCGCCGGGATCAAGATCCAGATGGTATATGATAAACACGGTGTCAGGATCAGGCACGATAGGGAGAAGAAGCCGGTCAAGGGGGATGTCTTTGTGCTGGAGAAGTACATTGAGAGGTTAAAAGAGTGGTGGAGGATGCTGTGGTGGTGATTATTGCTTTATGTTTATCAGCTTTTTATAATAGCAACAGAATTTATAACATTGAGATGGAATCGATAAAGGGGCTGTCATGAAAATTGGAAAGATCCTTGGTGAAGAGTTAAGCAGTTCTGTTAAGGAAATTCGGCAGGATACACATAATTACGCTGAATTAGTATTCTTCAGTAAAGACATTTCCAACTGGCATCAGATCTTATCTGGCAAATTTGGACATCCGGTGATTTTGGAAGACAGGATGGAACCTGAAGGCCCTGTAGATAACGCGTTACAGGAAAAGACGCCTATCAAAGTTCTTTCAGACTACATTGGAGGGGTGCGCGAAGGCCAGTCCATCTACTACGGAACGCATGATGCCTCTAAGGTATTGATCATGATGTGGCCCTGGAAAGATAAAAACCATGTCACACTGAAGAAGCTCTCTTATAATGAAGATATATTAAATGCAGATGAGCGCAGGATATATCAGAGAAGGGCGCTCAGGGAGCGGAGAAGGATGGGAAGCTCCCTCAAACCTAAATGTCCTAACAGAAGATACCGCACGAGGAGAGTCTATCAGGAAAGAAGGTTCATGCCGCTTTTATTGATCCAGGAGCTGAATAAGATGTCTGTTGTTGATAATAATGCCGCAGGAAATGCTTAGATCTTTCTGAATTAAACCGTAACACTTTTTGTGACCGATCCAGCTTTTCATTCCTCTGATGTTGCCCTGCTATTTTCTCCCCAACTTGAAATCACAATTTGTGATTTCAGCTTCTCATTGATATTCCCAAGACACTCATAACTGACTATTTTATTTCAAGATAATGAATTAATCCGGATGATGTTAGACACAAATAAATGTCTTGGCAAAAATCATTTTTAGGAATAGAATAAGGCATTATTCTTTTGGTCATAAGGAGGCAGATGGAAACTAACATAGCAGTTTTTAGAGGGAAGGGGATCAGGAAGACTATTCATAAGAATGAATGGTGGTTTTCTGTCATAGATGTATGCGGAGCGCTTACGGAAAGCCCCGATGCAGGCGCATACTGGAGGAAGTTGAAACAAAGACTTAAAAAAGAAGGGAGCGAGGTCGTGACATTTTGTCACGGACTGAAATTACCAGCTGCTGATGGAAAAAATTACGAAACTGACTGCGCAAATACAGAAGGTATATTCCGCTTTATCCAATCCATCCCATCCCCTAAGGCTGAGCCTTTTAAACGCTGGCTGGCTAAAGTGGGCTATGAACGCGTGCAGGAAATTGAAAATCCTGAACTCGGAACAAAGCGGACAAGGGAATTGTATAAGGCAAAGGGTTATTCTGATGAATGGATAGAAAAGCGTATGCGCGGCATTGCTATCAGGGAAGAGCTTACGGACGAATGGAAGAAGAGAGAAGTGAAAGAGAAGAGGGAATATGAGATACTTACCGCCGAGATCGCAAAGGCTGCATTCGGCGTAACCCCGGGTCAGCATAAGAAATTAAAAGGGTTGAAACGCGAGAACCTGAGAGACCATATGAATGACCTTGAGTTGATCTTCTCGATGCTTGGCGAAGCTGCCACGACAGAGATAACCAGAGTTGATGATGCAAAAGGTTTTCATGAGAGCAAACATTCAGCGCGCAAGGGCGGCGAGGTTGCAGGCATGGCGAGAAAAGACCTTGAGAAGAAGACTGGCAAGAGGGTTGTGTCAAAAGAGAATTATCTTGAGACTCCTGAAAAGGTTAAGAGGCTGAAAGGTAGATAAAGGGATGACATTACTTCTTAGCCACTATCTTCAAAAACCGTCTCTTCCCTACTTTTAACAAATACTCACCTGCAGGAAGTTTCTTATCAGGGTCATCGCACTTCTCATCATCAACCTTCACACCGCCCTGCTGCATGAGCCTTATGGCCTCTCCGGTGCTTTTGACTGAGCCTGAATCTTTTAGAACTTTGGGAAGCCAGAAGTCATTATCATCTTCAAGTGTGTAGACAGGAACATCATCGGGTATGCCATGATCTTTAAAGATGCTGTCAAACTCTTCCTTTGCCTTGAGCGCTTCGTCTTTGCTGTGATACCTCTCAGTTATCTCAAGGGCAAGTTCTTCTTTTGCCTTCTTCGGGTGGACGGAACCGTCTTTCAAGCCCTCTTTTAATTTGGCCAGTTCATCAACAGATATATGGCTCAAGAGTTCATAGTACTTGATCATGAGTTCATCGCTGATGGAGAGGAT
This sequence comes from Thermodesulfovibrionia bacterium, assembly GCA_030646035.1. Classification (NCBI taxonomy): domain Bacteria; kingdom Pseudomonadati; phylum Nitrospirota; class Thermodesulfovibrionia; species Thermodesulfovibrionia bacterium. The sequence goes on from JAUSMY010000023.1 coordinate 88,700, forward strand.
CTTTCCGTATATATCTTTTGCAGGTTCTGAGATGCCGATGTAGTTTCCGAGGCTCTTTGACATCTTCTTTATGCCGTCTGTCCCCTCAAGAAGCGGCATGATGACAAGCACCTGCGGCTCCTGCCCGTCCTTCTCCTGAAGCTCTCTGCCCATCAGGAGGTTAAACCTCTGGTCTGTGCCTCCAAGCTCGACATCAGACTGAAGCACAACTGAATCATATCCCTGAAGGAGCGGGTACATGAACTCATGGATGCCGATGGAGTTATTGTTTGCGAACCTCTTTTTAAAGTCATCCCGCTCAAGCATGCGGGCAACGGTCTGTTTTGCCTGAAGCTTTATGATCTCCATGGTGGATAACTTGTCGAGCCATTCACTGTTGAAGCGTATCTCGGTCTTGTTTGGGTCAAGCACCTTAAAGACTTGGGTCTTGTATGTCTCCGCATTCTTCAAGACCTCTTCCTTTGTAAGCGGCTTTCTTATCTCGTTTCTCCCTGTGGGGTCGCCTATCATTCCTGTCAGGTCGCCGATGATGAGGGTGAGTTGATGCCCGATGTCCTGGAGCTGCCGCATCTTCTGAAGGAGCACAGTATGTCCGAGATGGATATCTGGAGCGGTAGGATCAAAACCGACCTTCAGCTTTAAAGGCTTCTTCTCTTTATAAGAGCGCTCGAGCTTTTTGAGAAGCTCCTTTTCAAGCAGGATCTCAAATGTTCCCCTCTTGAATATCTTCAGCTGTTCTTCCGGTTTTAGCATTGTCATAGTTAGAAAAGAATACAGGATTTATGTATGAAGATTCAATATCGGCTACTTCTTCATCAGCGCCTTAACGCTCGGGAAGGCATCCATATTCGTGTGCGGGATGAACAATCCCGAGACGTACTCATCCATGAAAGAGCGTGAGACAGAGAGCTCGAGATAGGTCATCCTCTCTGCTATCTTCTCGCCTTCTTCCCGCAGTTTTCTGGAGAGAGAGCAGAGGTATGCGCCTGTGACAGAGGTGTTGCCTAAGAATTTAAACTTCTCTCTCGGCATGTCAGGAAGCATCCCGAGTATGATCGCTTTTTCAATATCAAGGAACTTTCCAAAGCCGCCTGCTATGTATACCTTTTGAATGTCATCGAATGTAAAACCCACTTCGCTTAGGAGTATCGATATGCCTGCGTAGATGGCTGCTTTCGCCCTGAGTATATTCTCTATGTCAGGTTCGGTAAGCACGATATCCCTGTCCTTTCCGTAATGGATCACGAACTCAAGTCCGTCCTCGCCCATTCTCACTCTCTTTGAAACATCTTTCTGCAGTTTGCCCCTCTGGTCAATGATGCCTGTGAAGAACATCTCTGATATAGCATCGATCATTCCCGAGCCGCAGATGCCGAGAGCCTGAGATTCACCTATCACCTTTATCTCAGGCTCAAAAGTGCTGCGGTTTATCTTAACATCCTCTATCGCGCCCTCTGTCGCGCGCATGCCGTGCTTCATCCCGCTTCCTTCAAAGCACGGGCCTGCTGAACATGCGGCAGCCACAAGCAGTTCAGAGTTGCCGAGGACTATCTCGCCGTTGGTGCCGATATCCATAAATAGAGAGAGCTCCTCTCTTTTATGCAGTCCTGACGCGAGAACGCCTGAGACGATGTCTCCGCCGACATAGCTTGAGACTGACGGGAAGGTATATACAGGCGTATTCGGGTTTAGATTTATTCCGAGCTCGCCTGTGAAAGAGATCGGGAAGGTATTTGCAGTCGGGATATAAGGCTCCTCTCGTATGGATGAAGGGTCAAGGCTGAAGAAGAGCTGTGTCATAGTGGGGTTGCCCGCGATAACAAGCTGGTCTATCGTATCCGGGTCTGTAGCATGCGCCTTCATCAGCAACGCCAGCATGATGTTGATGTCATTTATAACAGCTTCATTGATATTGGCGAGCTCGCCGTGCTCTGTCGCATGAACTATCCTTGTTATGACATCATCCCCGAATCTTATCTGCGAATTATATGTTGATGCGATATCAACTACCTTGCCGTCTGTCAGGTCGATGAGATAGAGAGCAAGCGTTGTTGTTCCGATATCAACGGCAACACCGTAGCGCAGCGCCTCTTTGTCTCCCGGGAAGATATTAATGACCTCATGGCAGTCCTCTGTATGTATCGAGGAGATCGTCACTTTCCACTTCTCTTTTCTCAATGTTGCGGAAAGGTTCTTCAATAATCTGAAAGGCACTTTAAGACAGGAAAGTCCGTATGAATCCAGCCCTCTCTTTAACCGCGCAAGGTCGCTGATATTGTCATCAAGTGACGCAGGAGGAAGCTGAAGCACAACTCTCTCGGTAAGCGGGTCCAGCTCTGCGCCTGAAGCTGCGAAAAGGGCCTGCAGGTCTTTGGACTTTTCTGTTGCTATCTTTCCTTCGATCGTGAGGACAGACTCTTTGGGTATGTCTATGCTCAGGTCGCTTTGCGGAAAGGTCTTGCACGCGAGCACATAGCCCCTGCTGATCTCTTCGTGTGAAAGTTTTGTCTTTGCCTTTGAATCCGCAGAGCCTGACCTTACGATAACCTTGCACTTGCCGCATGTGCCTTTGCCCGCGCATGAAGACGTAAGGAATACGCCCTCGCGGTTGAGACTTTCCAGAAGCGATGAATCAGCGGATGCAGGGATGACCTTGCCTGATGCCAGGGTTATCTTCAGGTCTTTACCCATCTATCTGAGAAGCTTGGCAGCTTCCATCGCGTGATAGGTGATTATGATGTCAGCGCCTGCCCTTTTTATGGAGGTAAGTATCTCCATCATGACCTTGTTCTCATCTATCCAGCCGAGCTTGGCAGCAGCCTTGACCATCGAGTATTCGCCGCTGACATTGTATGCGGCAACAGGCAGGTCAAAGGTATTTTTAATATCCGATATGATATCAAGATATGACAGCGCAGGCTTGACCATTACGATGTCAGCGCCTTCTTCTATATCAAGGGCAACCTCTCTGAGCGCCTCGATCCTGTTAGGAGGGTCCATCTGATAGCTCTTCCTGTCGCCGAACTGCGGCACTGATTCTGCTGCATCCCTGAACGGGCCGTAAAAAGCAGATGCGTATTTCGCTGCATAGCTCATTATCGGTGTATCATCAAAACCATGCTCATCAAGCGCGTCTCTTATATAACCTATCCTGCCGTCCATCATGTCTGAGGGGGCGATGATATCCGCGCCTGCCTCTGCGTGCGAGAGAGCCTCTTTCGCAAGCACCTCAAGCGTCGGGTCATTCAGGACCTTCTCTCCCTTTATAATGCCGCAGTGGCCGTGGTCGGTATATTCGCACAGGCAGACATCTGTTATAACAAGGAGTCCGGGCACCTTGTTCTTTATCGCCTTTACAGCAGTCTGAACCACGCCGTTCTTTTTATATGCCTCTGACGCATGGGCGTCTTTATGTTCAGGAATGCCAAAGAGCAGAACAGCAGGTATGCCGAGCTTGTACGCTGCCTGCGCCTCCTTCACGATGAGGTCCACAGACATCTGGAAGCATCCGGGCATTGCGTTTATCTTCTTCTTTACGTTTTTGCCAAAGGTCACGAACAATGGATATACGAGGTCATCCGTACTGAGGTGTGTTTCACGAACCAGCCTTCTTATGCTTTCATTCGCCCTGAGCCTTCTCGGCCTGTTTAGTAAAGACATATCCGCTCCTTTTATATATGAAATAGATTAAAAAACCGCTTGTCTCAATTGATAAAGTATACCAGATTTAATAGGTTTGAATCGTTTAAAATCTACTTCCCGATACAGAAACTGCTGAATAAACATCTTGATGTCAGGTCTGTCTCAAATTTGCAAGAAACAATACCTGACTCCAATGTTTCTTCAACTAATTTTGTTCTTCGATGCCATAATCAAGGCCCTGCGACCTTAAAGAAAGCAGCCTGACGACACCAATATTGCCGTTCTTCGATGCTATCATCAGGGCTGTTGCGCCGTCGGTGGTCATCTTTGCATTTAGATCAGCGCCCTTATCCAAAAGCAGTTTGACGACCTCCATATTGCCGTTATGCGATGCCATCATCAGGGCCGTTACGCCCTCGGTGGTCATCTTAACATTCACATCAGCGCCCTTATCCAAAAGCAGTTTGACGACATCAGTATGGCCGCTCAGCGATGCCGCAATCAGGGCTGTTGTGCCGTTGCTGGTTGCCTTAAGATTCACATCAGCGCCCTTAACTAAAAGCAGTTTGACGACATCAGTATGGCCGTTCTGCGATGCCACAATCAGGGCCGTTGCGCCGAGGTTGGTCTTTGCATTTACGTCAGCGCCCTTATCCAAAAGCAGTTTGACGACATCAACATGGCCGTTTTGCGATGCCACAATCAGGACCGTTGCGCCGTTGGTATGCTTTGCATTTACATCAGTACCGTCAGTCAGCGCAGTCTGCACATTTGAAAGGTTGCCTGCATATGCGGCTCGAATCAATTTGGCATTAGGTGTAGTCGTACAACTGATCAATAATAATGAACAACTGCACACGATCATGCAAAATTTAAATAGATTCTGATTAAATTTACCCATGCTCCCCCTTTAAAAAGATATTATTGATATTTCAATATCGAATCCTAACATTTTGTGGTAAGATCTTGCTTCTTGAACATTCAAAACCTTATTTCCCGATACAGAAGCTGCTGAATATCCTGTCAAGGATATCCTCTGTCGTTGTTATGCCGAGGATCTCGCCTATTGCGTCAAGCGCATCCCTGAGTTCGATAGATAGGAATTCAGGAGATAGCCCTTTCTTCAGCCCTGCATTAAATGACCTTATCGAGCCGGATGCCTTTTGCAGCGCCTTGATATGCCGGATGTTGGTTACAAGGGCGTCGCCGGAGATTGAGCCTCCCTGTAATGCCTTCTCAATGATACGCTCTTTTAATTCGGAAAGCCCCGTGCCTTTTATAGCGGAGATCATTACTGCGGGGTCATCTTTCGGCAGCATATCTAATTTTATTTTCAGAGGACGGTCTGTCTTGTTTATAACAATTATCACATCTTTTGAAGCTGTATCTTTTATCAGCCGTTTGTCTGTTTCATGAAGCGGTTCGGTCCCGTCAAGGAGAAGGATGATGAGGCCTGCGTCCTTCATCGCCTTGAGGCTTCTCTTGACACCCTCTTTTTCCGCGAGGTCGTGCGACTCTCTTATCCCTGCTGTATCAAGCACCTTTACAGGCAGCCCTTTGATGTTCAGGTATTCTTCAATAACATCCCTTGTTGTGCCCGGGATATCTGTGACAATGACACGGTCTTTTTCAAGCAGGGCGTTCAGCAGAGATGACTTGCCGACATTCGGTCTGCCGATGATCGCCGTCTTCAGCCCTTCTCTCAGGATAATACCGTGCCTTGATGAATCAATAAGCGCTTTGAGTCTGTCACCTATCTTTATTGCCTTCTTTTTGAGTTCATCTTTTGAAGCGGGTTCAATATCATCTTCAGGGAAATCTATATACGCCTCAACATTTGCCGTGAGGTCGAGCATCTCCTCTCTTATCTCTCCGATAGTTTGGGAGAGTTTGCCCTCAAGCTGATGGAGAGATGCCTTATGGCTCTTTTCAGTAAGCGAGTTGATAGTATCGAGCACAGCCTCTGCCTGAGCAAGGTCTATCCTGCCATTGAGGAACGCCCTTCGGGTGAACTCTCCGGGGTCGGCAAGCCTTGCGCCTGCGTTGAGGAGAAGTTCAAGGATCCTCTGAACAGATACCGGCCCGCCGTGGCAGTTTATCTCCACGACATTTTCCTTTGTATAAGTGTCAGGAGCCTTCATCACAGAGACAAGTACTTCATCAACAGTCTCTTTAGTTGAAGGGGCAACAATATGGCCGTAGATGATCCTGTGCGACTTTATATTGGCGAGTTTTTTCTTCCGAGCAGAGACAAATATCTTGTCAGCTATCTTAAGCGCATCCGGCCCGCTGAGCCTGACTATGCCTATGCCGCCGTGTCCTATCGGAGTTGATATAGCCGCTATTGTATCTTCTTGATGCATGCTGATAGTTTACAGAAAGAGATGGGAGTTGTCAGGTCTTTTGAGGTGAAACAGGAGAAATGAATAAGCTTACTGTCAGAAATATAATAATGATTGCTAATAAAACCAGGACTATCCATGAAAAGACATACGCTTTTCTCGCTTCATCGCCGGTGAATTCTCTCCTGCTTTTCTTAAGAAAGAGCCATCCATAGAATTCTGAAAGAAAGTCTAATAGATCGTACATGTTAATTATGGAAGTCGGACTTCCTTAATTTCTATTCAGGTTGTTTGTTTACAAAATACTGCTGGCCGATGGCGAGGAGGTTGTTCACAAACCAGTATATGACCAGCCCTGACGGGAAGTTAAGGAACATGACGGTAAAGACAACCGGCAGGAACATCATTATCTTTGCCTGCATCGGGTCTGCGGTGGTCGGGGTCATCTTCTGCTGTACGACCATGCTTGCTCCCATGACTATCGGAAGAACATAGTAAGGGTCTTTTGCAGAGAGGTCTGTGATCCAAAGAGCAAAATGCGCGCCTCTCAGTTCTATCGTCTGAAGCAGTACATTGTAGAGCGCGATAAAGACAGGTATCTGAAGCAGCATCGGCAGACAGCCGCCAAGAGGATTGACCTTGTGTTTTTTGTACAGAAGCATCATCTCTTTCTGCTGTCTTTGAGGGTCTTTTTTGAACTGCTCTTTTATCTCGGCCATCATCGGCTGTATCTTCTGCATCTTCTTCATAGACTGCTGGCTCTTCTGAAGAAGCGGAATAAAAGGTATCCTGATGATGATCGTCATGATAATGATCGTCCATCCGTAATTGCCGACATACTTTTGTAAGTACTTGAGCGCCCAGAAGAGCGGCTGCGCAACAATAGAGAACCAGCCGAAATCTATAATATGCTCAAGCCCCATATTAAGTTTCTGGAGCCTGTCATGCTCTTTCGGCCCTGCATAAAGCACAAGGTTCTGTTTTCCTGAGGCGAGCTTAAATCCTATCTCGGATTTGTCAGCCTCTTTCCAGAAATTTGCGCCGATTATAGGGGTTTGAGGCATGATAGCGGCAGTGAAGTATTTATCTTCCTGTGCAATCCATCTAATAGGCCCTGTCAGATATTTGTTTGAGTCTTTATCTGTGAACTTTTCGAGTTTTGCATCAATAAGCAGTGTGGAGCCTGCATGTGTCCGCATCCCGCTCTCCATGTCAAAAATTCCAAATCCGGAACCGACAGGCACCATGTAGTCAGGTGTGTTAGCGGTCTCTATAGATATATCAACCCTGTAGTCATCATTATGAAATATAAGGCGTTTTGTTATGGATACGCCCTGATTTTCATAACTGAAGGTTATCTCACCCTCTTTTATGCCGCTTTCGGAAAGCACGAGCCTGTCACCGGTTGAGCTGTAGATCAAGCCTTGTGGAAGGTCGCGGTTTGAATTTTCAAAAAGGATACTAAGGGGTGATATAATACCAGGCGTTTTTAAAAGCACAACCGGCATGCCTTTATCATCATGATACTTCTTAAGCCCCCAGTACTTAATGATAGCGCCTTTTGTTGAAAAAACAGCTTTGTAAAGGTCTGTTTCAACAGTAACATCACTTCCCGTAGCATTGGCCGCAACGGCGATATCACCTAGAAGCGGAACCGGAGAAGGCATCTCTGCCTTATTATCATCGATCTTTGTCTCTGTCTGAGTCTGTACCTGCTCAATAGGCACGATTACAGTAGGCTTGGGCGGGAATAGCGCATACCAGGCTAACAAAAAAAATGCGGATAGAACAACAGCTATCAGGGTGCGTTTTTCCATTATATTATTATTTCCGGTCTTCTGATGTGGAGTAATTTATCTGACTTCTCATTATCTTACAGGGTCAAATCCACCCGGATGAAAAGGATGGCACTTCAGGATACGCTTAAGAAAAAGCCACAGACCTTTCAGAACGCCGTGGTTTTCTACCGCTTCTATGCAATAAGCTGAACAGCTGGGATAAAACCTGCACGAACCGGGAAGAAACGGCGAGATGTATCTCTGGTAACCTTTAATGGTAAGGACTGTGATCCTTTTCACACTATATAGATACAGATAGTCTCTTGCGGCCTTTGGCACGTCTGCTTTTGATAATGTTCCGGCCCGACCTGGTGCTCATTCTCTCCAGAAAGCCGTGCTTTCTTCTGCGTTTCTTTACAGAAGGATGATATGTTGTATATGTCATGATTTACTCCCCTTACTTATTTTTACTATATCTTATTGAATCTAATCTTTGGAATTAGTATTCTACAATTACACCGTAAAAAAATCAAATACATATTAATAACAAGGATTATTGTTAAGGTGAGAGATAATTTCAGCAAATATGAACCGGCAGTTGATAAAAGGCTGCTAGTACTCCTTTCAGGGCTGGTGTGGGGTGTGGTAGGAGTAATGCTCTGTCATCTTGCCATCGGATGGCTGTCTCAGACAACAGGTGATGTTGCCGGCTATTTCGCTGTGTCTGGAGCTATCCTCTCTCTTTTGATCCACCACTTCGGCTTTCTTAAGCTTGCTGATAAGAATATTGAACGCATCTCGGCATATGATAAGGACAAGGTATGTATCTTTGCCTTTCAGGAGTGGAAGAGCTACCTGATCATCGCTATAATGGTCTGTATGGGAATAATCCTGAGAGGTTCGCCGCTGCCAAAGGCATATCTATCTATTATATATATAGGGTTTGGAGGGGCGATGATGCTGTCGAGCGTCAGATACTTCCATGTATTTTTTAAACTGCTTTTTAAGAAATAGTATTTCCATTCAAAACCATGAAAGAGAAGATCCTTGTTGTTGAAGATGAAAAAGACATTCAGGAGCTCATCGCGTATTATTTAAAGAAAGAGGGCTTTGACGTTACAGCCTCTTCTGACGGAGAGGACGCTTTAAGTCTTATCAGGCAGAACAAATACGATCTTGTAATCCTTGATCTGATGCTTCCGAAGATCCACGGAATGGAACTATGCCGAATACTGAAAGCCGAGGAGAAGACATCGTCACTCCCGATAATTATGCTTACGGCAAAGAGCGATGATTTTGACAAGGTGCTCGGCCTTGAATCAGGTGCTGATGACTACATCACAAAACCCTTTAATCCGAAGGAATTCATCGCGCGTGTAAAAGCGGTGCTGAGAAGAGCCGGAGGAGCGCCGTTAAAAGAGAGGCTGATAATCGCTGGCGGCCTTGAGATCGATACCGAGACCTATCATGTCTCCAAAAAAGGCAAAGAGATAATCCTCAGCGCCACGGAGTTCAGGCTTCTTCGGTATCTTATGCAGAGAAAGGGGAAGGTCCTGAGCAGGGACATGCTTCTTGACGGTGCATGGGAAGATACGGCATTTGTTGAACCGAGGACGGTTGATGTTCACATAAGAAGGCTCAGGGAACAGATAGAGGATGAGCCTTCAGCGCCCCGCTATATAAAGACGAAAAGGGGCATCGGATACTATTTTGAGACAGACCTATGAAGAGATATTTTTTTAGAAGAATATTCATTATTTATCTTGCCGCTTTTTTGCTCTCCCTTATATCCATTGATCTGTATGTGGCTGATGTTCTCCGCTCTGCGCAGCCAGGCCTTATCAAAGACGTGAATGCTGCGGTCAACGATCTGCGGTTTAAGATCGACCTTGCCGTGATCTTCACATTTATGATCTTCTGGCTGGTCATTGTATGGCAGACTGAAAAGATAAGAAAATTTGTCGGCCAGATCTCAGAATACGCAGGTGCGATTGAGCACGGCCTCTTCAGGAAAAAACTTTATATTAAAGATGCCGGGGAATTTACTGAGATAGCCGAGAGCCTTAATAAGATGGCATCAGATCTCAAATCAAGCATTGACAAGAACAAAGAGGAGACGAACCGCCTTAAAGTAATTCTCAGAAATATCCCTGACGCGCTCATGCTGATTAATCCTGAAGGGAATATCGAACTTGCAAACAATGCGGCAGAGGAGCTTTTCAGAGGCAGGGAACTCAGGAACAGGCCCTTCATAGAGGCAGTAAGGAGCCCGGCCTTCTCTGATCTTTTTGATAAAGTTAAGAAGAGCCTTTTGCCAGGTGAAGCAGAGATAACTCTGGGGCACGCTGCGGAGCGGTACTTCTCAGTACGCACTTCCCCGGTTTTTTTCCAGGAAGGAAAACTTGCCGGGATCTTGGCGATATTCCATGACACTACCGAACTGAAGAAAGTAGATCAGGTGAGGAAGGATTTTGTAGCTAATGTCTCCCATGAAATAAAGACACCTGTGACAGCGATAAGCGGTTTTGCGGATGCTCTCATTGACGGCGCTCTTGAGGAGAAGGAGACCGCCTTGCGTTTTGTTAATACGATAAAATCAAACAGCGACAGACTGAACAGGCTTGTGGATGACCTGCTCATGCTTTCGAAAATAGAACTCGGAGTGATGAAGATAGATAAGAGAGATATTGATATCTCCAGAATAATTGGCAATGTCATTGAGACGGTTAAGGGCAGTACAGATGAGAAAGGGCTCTCTATAAATATGATGGTCCATACAGAAAAGATAACGATATCCGCAGATGCCGACCGAGTAGAGCAGATACTTCTTAACCTTGCTGAAAACGCGGTAAAGTTCACAGAGAGCGGTAGCATTGAAATAGGCGCTGCAGCGGATGACGGGAAAGGCTTTCTCTTTGTTAAGGACACGGGCATAGGCATCCCGCATAAATATATCCAGAGGATCGGAGAGCGTTTCTTCAGGGTTGACCCGTCGAGGTCAAGAGAGATGGGCGGCACAGGCCTCGGCCTGTCAATCGTCAAACACCTTGTAAAGGCCCACGGCTGGGAGATGAAGATAGAGAGCGAAGCCGGCAAGGGCACGGCCGTGAAGATTTATTATTCGTAAATTGCCTCCCCCTTCTCCGAAACTTAACACACCATTAATATCCTTGTAATATCCCTGTAACAATGATAGATGTAACATAGAGTACAAAAAGTTAATAAAAAGGGGAAAAGGAGATAATATGAAAACAATTCTGAAGCTAACAGTAATCACAGCATTGCTTTTGTCATTTACTTATGTGAATGCAGCGGAAACACTCAACGGTGCAGGTGCCACATTCCCGTATCCCGTATATTCGGCTTGGGCGTATGATTACAGTAAGATCGCTGGGGTTCAGCTTAACTATCAGTCAATCGGTTCAGGAGGCGGGGTAAAACAGATCTCTGCGCGGACCGTTGATTTCGGGGCATCGGATGCTCCGCTTGAAACAGCAGCGCTTCTGAAGGATAAGCTGCTTCAGTTTCCCGCGGTTATTGGAGGGGTTGTCCCTGTTGTGAATATTGAAAACATTAAGACAGGGCAGCTCAAGCTCGATTCTGATACTCTGTGCAAGATCTTTCTTGGCGATATTAAGTACTGGGATGATGCACAGATAGTGAAGATGAACAATGGCATTAAACTTTCCCACAGCGATATAACCGTAGTTTACAGATCCGACGGCTCAGGCACAACTGCTATATTCACTGATTACCTCAACGCAACCTGCCCTGCCTGGAAGGAGAAGGTCGGCTCCGGCAAGGCTGTACAATTTCCTGTCGGGATCGGCGGAAAGGGAAATGAAGGTGTAGCCAACTACGTACAGAGGACAGCTAATTCAATAGGGTATGTAGAGTTCGCTTATGCAAAACAGAACAAGCTGAATCATACTCAGCTCAAAAATGCAGCGGGGAACTTTATAGAGCCGAGCTTCGAGAGTTTTGAGGATGCTGCTGCGACAGGGGATTTTGACCCTAAAAAAGATTTTTATCTATGGCTTACAAATGCGCCGGGCAAGGATTCATGGCCGATAGCGGGAGCAACCTTTATCCTCCTTGCAAAAGAGAAGGCTGATACAAACAAGAAAGTTGTTAAATTCTTTGACTGGGCTTTTAAGAACGGCGATAATAAGGCTAAAGAGCTCGTGTACGTTCCACTGCCGGCATTGTTAAAAGATAAGGTCAGGGCTTACTGGAAGGAAAAGGGAATTTATTAAAAATAACGCCCCCCAACCCCCTCTTAAATTACCAAAAGTAGGTGCTTTAGGCAAGAGGGGGAGCAGGACAACTATTATGCCGTTACAATATAAAAAAAATCCCGCTGATGTCGTCTTCTTAACAACTACCGCCATAGCCGCATTTTCAGTCATCATCTTTATCATCGGGATCTTTTACATACTTGTCTATGAATCTTCCCCTGCGATAGGGAGGTTCGGATTAAAATTCCTTACATCAACAGAATGGAATCCGGTAAAAGAGTCTTTCGGCGCATTAACGAATATTTACGGCACGATACTTACGACCGTTCTCTCCCTGCTGATAGCGATACCTGTTGCCATCGGCATCGCGATATTTGTAACTGAGATATCGCCCAATTTCCTTAAAGCACCCATCGGCGCGGCTATCGAGCTTCTGGCGGCGATACCGAGCATCATCTACGGCATGTGGGGGCTCTTCACGCTCTCGCCTATAATGAGCAAATATGTTGAGCCCTTTCTAAAAGAGATCACTGCCGGGATACCGTTCGTCAATATCCTTTTCAAGGGCACGCCGATGGGGATAGATATTTTGACCGCGAGCGTTATCCTGAGCATCATGATTATCCCGTTCACAGCCAGCATCGCAAGGGACTCTTTCAACCTCACTCCTTCCATAGTAAAGGAATCAGCTTACGCCATCGGCGCGACAAGGTGGGAGGTAGTTAAGAATATAGTCATCCCTTTTTCAAAGCTCGGCGTATTCGGCGGAATAGTCCTTTCATTAGGAAGAGCGATAGGCGAGACCATGGCTGTTGCATTTGTCCTCGGCAATAACCACAGGATCACCACATCGCTGCTTGACGCGGCTGCAACAATAACGGTCACGCTTGCAAATGAGTTTGCAGAGGCGGACAATGACATTTATCTGTCATCGCTCTTTTACCTTGCGCTCGTGCTATTTGTCATGAGCTTTATTACGCTTGCCATAGCCAAGATCTTTCTCATTAAGGCGGAGAGGAAATATTCACGATGACAAATGCGCAGAAGAGAAAGGTTGAAGGCATTATCGCAATGACGCTGAGCACACTTGCAGCGGCTATCGGCCTCTTCTGGCTTGTCTTTATTTTAGGCGACGTGCTCGTGCATGGGATGAAGGCGTTGAACCTGAGTTTATTCACTAATGATCCCGTTCCGGCAGGTGTTGAAGGAGGAGGCCTGAGGAACGCCTTTGTCGGACAGCTGATGATAACCGCGTGCGCAACATTGATCGGCGTGCCTGTCGGCGTGCTTGGCGGGACATTTCTTGCCGAGTATGCGCGCGGCAGAAAGATAGCAAGGATAATAAGCGTACTGTCGGATATCATGGTAAGCGTTCCTTCAATTGTTATAGGAACATTTATATATGCCGTGCTTGTGAGGCCGCTTGGCCATTTCAGCGGATGGGCCGGTGCGATCGCGCTATCGATCATCATGATCCCTGTTGTCATGAGGACTACTGAAAATATGCTGACCCTGGTTCCATGGACCCTGAGAGAGGCGGCATTTGCGCTCGGGGCGCCGTATTACAAGGTCATTATCCAGGTTGTTTACAGGGGGGCTGCGACTGGTATTTTTACGGGAATACTGCTTTCAATTGCGCGCGTTGCCGGAGAGACAGCGCCGCTTCTCTTCACATCTTTTAATAACTCCTTCTATTCGCTGAACATGAACGGGCCTGTTGCGTCGCTTACAGTTACAATATTTCAATATGCCATGGGGCCTTATGATTCGTGGCATGCGCAGGCATGGGCTGCTTCTTTTGTCATAACTTTATTTATACTTATGCTTACTGTGATCGGCAGGCTCATTATAAAATGGAGGTACGGAGGGCGTTGAACGAGACGATTGAGATCGAAGTTAAGAACCTGGATTTTTACTATCCTGGCAATGTGCATGCACTGAAGAATGTCAGCCTGCCTGTTTATAAGAACAGCATCACCGCGCTGATCGGCCCGTCGGGCTGCGGCAAGACAACTCTGCTGAGGTGTTTTAACAGGATGCATGACCTTTATCCCGGGAACAGGTACAGCGGTGATATACTAATGAACGGGAAGAACATACTCGCAGGCGATACCGACCTGATCGACCTCAGGAGCCGCACGGGTATGGTCTTTCAGAAGCCGACACCCTTTCCCATGAGCATCTTTGAAAATATAGCCTACGGACTGAAGCTCAAGGGCATAAAGAAGCGGGATGAGCTTGCAGAGCGGGTTGAGAAGGCGCTTGTCAATGCGGCGCTTTGGGAAGAGGTAAAGGACAAGCTTAATGAAAGCGCATATGCACTTTCGGGGGGGCAGCAGCAGAGGCTTGTTATCGCGCGCGCGCTTGCTGTTGAGCCGAAGGTCATTCTCTTTGATGAGCCGACATCAGCGCTTGACCCGATATCAACATCAAAGATAGAGGACCTTGTTGTTGAACTGAAGAAGGAAGTCACTATAATAATAGTTACGCACAACATGCAGCAGGCAGCGCGGGTCTCTGACCGGACCGGGTTTATGATGATGGGGGATTTGATAGAATTCGACAGGACTGATAGGATATTTACAAATCCGTCGGAAAAACTGACAGGGGATTATATTACAGGGAGGTTCGGATAATGACGGTTAAGAGCAATGAGATCGGGCATCTTAACGAGATGCTTTTGAACATGGCCTCCCTTGTTGAGGCGGCTATCAAGAATTCAGTAACATCGCTTGTTGACAGGGATTCAGCCCTTGCCGTTCAGGTCATTGAAAGGGACAGGGAGATAAACACTTACGACGTAAAGATAGACGAGGAGTGTATAAGGCTGCTTGCGTTGAAACAGCCGATGGGCAAAGACCTCCGCTTTATAACAACCGCCATGAAGATAACAACTGACATGGAAAGGATAGCTGATAACGCGGTCAATATCGCCGAAAGAGCGGTTGAACTTAACAGGGAACCCATACTAAAGCCCTACATAGATATCCCGCGCATGTCAAGGATAGCGCAGGGCATGGTCATTGATGCGATCAACGCCTTTGTGAGCGAGAATACATCTCTTGCAAAAGACGTCATTATGCGTGATGACGATGTGGATGATCTTAACAGCGCGGTATGCGAAGAGCTTATGGAGATGATGATCCGCGACCCTTCCACAATAACACGGGTGGTCAAGGTTACATATGTATCAAAATATCTTGAGAGGCTCGCCGACCATGCGACAAACATCGCCGAGGATGTCATATACATGGTTGAAGGCAAGATAATCCGGCATATGGAGCCGGGCAAGTTGTGATCCTCAGACGTATTGTTTTTATTCTGCTGCTCCTGCTTCTTCCTTCTCTCTCTTTTGCCGATAGCAAAAAGGTCTTCAGCGAGAACAGCAGGTCAATCGTACTGGTCAAGGCATACAGCGATAAAGGCGAGGACCTCACCGAAGGCACAGGGTTTTTTGCAAGCTCTGACGGTGCGATAGTTACGAATTACCATGTGATAGGTATTGCTGATAAGATCAGGATCTGGACCGGCAGCCGGGAGCTTCAAGTTGAAGGCGTAATTTATGCTGACAAGGAGAATGACCTCGTAATTCTCAAGGCGAAGGGCAGTAACTTCCCCGCAGTCAGATTTGCAGATGCCGGAAAAATAAATATCAAAGAGCAGGTCTATCTTATAAGCAGCTCAACCGAGTCCGGGAACACGATCCATGAAGGTGTTTTTGAGGGATCCAAAACAACGCCTTCCGGCACAAAGGCCATTCATATTACCGCGCCTGCTTCGCACGGAGAGAGCGGGAGCCCTGTATTCACCAAAGATGGATCGGTCATCGGCATCGTAACCTTTCTCATTAAAAGAGCAGAGCATATCATCCTTGCGATGCCCGCGTCTCTCATAACAGAAAAAATATCAAACAGGAATATCGCTTCTCTCGATAAGACGATCAAAAATTATCAGAAGACCGCTGACTACTGGTTTTATCTCGGCTACTTCCTTATTCAGGTGAAGGCGGACAAAGAGGCTGCGCAGGTCTTAAGAGAGGCGATACGCCTGAAGCCCGGTTTTGCCGAGGCGCATTATTATCTCGGCATAGCCTGTGAAAAGTTAGACAGAAATAAAGAGGCGATAAAAGCGTACAAAGAGGCTGTCAGATTATCGCCTGATTTTACTGATGCGCATTTCAGCCTCGGTGCTGCGTATGGAAACAAGGGCATGTACAAAGAATCGCTGGACGCGCTCAAGCAGGCGGTAAGGCTGGATAATGATTTCCCCGATGCCTACTACTACATGGGCATCGCATACGCTAATCTTGGGATGTTCAAGGAAGGGATTGAGGCCAACAAACAGGCTGTTAAGCTGAAGCCTGATTTTGCGGATGCATATTACAACCTCGGCATAGCCAATCAAAAAACAGGAAATTATAAAGATGCAATATCGTCATTACAGCAGGCTGTGAAGCTTAAACCGGATTTTGCCGATGCACATTATTATCTCGGGATATTATATTTGACTTCAAACAACAAGACCGCAGCGATTGAAAGTCATAACATTCTAAAAGGGCTGAACAAGGAATTGGCAGGGAAGTTATTTAAGTTGATATACGGATAGGCTCTGCGCTTTCTGTATTATGATTTCATTGCCCGTTTATCCCTCTCAACCGCCACCATCAAAAGCGATATTGCCGCAGGTGTGACGCCGGGGATTCTTCCTGCCTGTCCGAGGTTGAGCGGTTTTATCTCTTCGAGCTTGCCGACTACTTCGTTTGACAGTCCGGGGATGCCTTTAAAAACAAAATCTTCAGGTATCTTTACCATCTCTATCTTCTTCAATTTCTCCGCAAGCTCGGCCTGGCGTTTTATATAGCCTATGTATTTTGTCTGTATCGCAACCTGATTGATAATGTCAGGAGAAAGCTCGTTTTTCTGCGGAGACATTTTTTCAATATCAGAATACTCCACCTCCGGCCTCTTGAGCAGTTGGTAAAGGCTGACATCCTCTTTTATCTCTGTGCTGTTGAGACTGATCAAAACCGGATTTGCTTCCTGCGGTTTGACCCTTGTGTGTTTCAGCCTTTTTATCTCAGCCTTTGTCGCTTCTCTTTTGTGATTAAGCAGGCCAAGGCTTTCTTTGTTTATAAGCCCGATGTCATGCCCCTTTTCCATGAGGCGAAGGTCTGCGTTGTCCTGTCTTAATAGCAGCCGGTATTCAGCCCGTGATGTGAACATCCTGTAAGGCTCTTTTGTCCCTTTTGTGACAAGGTCATCTATCAGCACGCCGATGTATGCCTCATCCCTGCCGAGGATCATCGGGTCTTTGCCTTTTATCTTGAGCGCGGCGTTTATGCCTGCCATGAGCCCCTGAGCGGCAGCCTCTTCATAGCCTGATGTCCCGTTTATCTGGCCTGCGAGAAAGAGGCCTTCAATAAGTTTTGTCTCAAGCGAGGGAAGGAGCTGTGTGGGATAGACATAGTCGTATTCGATTGCGTATCCGAACTTGGTTATCTTTGCATTCTCAAGCCCTGCGATGCTATGAACAAACTTTGTCTGCGCATCTTCTGAAAGGCTTGTTGATATGCCGTTTGCGTAATACTCATCAACATCCAGCCCTTCAGGCTCAAGAAAGACCTGATGCCTCTCTCTCTCTTTGAACCGCACAACCTTGTCTTCAATAGAAGGGCAGTATCTCGGGCCGACACCTTTTATAACACCGCTGTAAAGAGGCGAGTCATGGAGGTTGTTAAGGATTATTTCATGGGTCTCTTTATTTGTGTATGTCATGTAGCACGGCAGCTGCGGGTTGGTTATCTCTTTTGTAAATATCGAAATACGTGGCAGCGGGATATCGCCGTCCTGTACGATCATGACCGAGAGGTCAACGCCTTTATGCGCGAGGCGAGGCGGCGTGCCTGTCTTTAGCCGTCCCAGTTTTAACCCCATACCGGAAAGGCTCTCTGACACTCCTAATGAAGGTGGCTCTCCAACCCTGCCAGCGGGATACTGATTCAGCCCGATATGTATAAGCCCGTTAAGAAATGTGCCTGTAGTGATTATCACAGCCTTTGAAAGGTATTCGCCCAAAGGGGTTTTGATGCCAAGGATCTTTCCGTTTTCAGAGATGACCTCATCAACAGTCTCTTCTATTATCTCAAGCCTTTCTTGTGATGCTACAGCTTCCAAAGCATATTTTCTGTATAGCGCGCGGTCGCACTGAACTCTTGTTGCCCAGACCGCCGGGCCTTTGCTTTTATTAAGTATCTTAAATTGTATGCCTGCCTTGTCAGTTATCTTTGCCATCTCCCCGCCGAGCGCGTCTATCTCTCGCACAAGATGGCTTTTTGCCAATCCGCCTATTGCAGGATTGCATGACATCTGGCCGATAGTCTTTGCGCTCATTGTAAAGAGGGCGACGCTCAGTCCCATCCTCGCAGAGGCGAGTGAAGCTTCGATGCCCGCATGTCCGCCGCCGATGACGATGATGTCAAAGTTGTGATTTTCCATTCTCAATTCTTAACTTCAAATTTCTTTGACGGCTTGCTGAGCCTGAAGAACTCAAGTCCGCCTATGAGGCTTACTATGCTCATATTTATAAAGATAAGAAGCGAAAGGCTGAGCGCTTCAACCTCTGTCATGCCTGCCTTGGTAAAGAGGATGAGGAAGCCTGCCTCCCTGATACCCAGCCCGGCGACTGATAAAGGCACGGCAGTGGCAACGGTTATCAACGGGATGAATAAAAAGAAGTATATGATATCCAGGTCGAATCCTAATGACAGAGATAATATGTAAAAAGATGTTATGACGACTGATTGAATTATTAATCCTAAAAAGAGCCCTTTGAAGATGACATCTCCTTTTTTCTTGAACTCCATGAGCGGCTTGTGAAATGTGCTGAGGAACTTTATCTTTCCCCAGTTGATATTCCAGAAGAAGAGGCTTGCGAATATAAAGGTTCCGCAGAAGATTGGAACAAGCCAGAATAATTTAGTCCCTTCTAAATAATTATGCCCGAAGATAAAGGCTATGAATCCTATAATAGCAAGCGCCGTAAGCCCCATATATCTGTCCATGAATACGGATGCCAGTGAAGCCCCTATCTCGCATTTTTCCTTGTAAAGATAATATGCCTTTACCGCGTCACCACCGACAAGGCCGGGCAGAAATGTATTAAAGAAAGCGCCTATAAAATAGAGCGATGCAAGCCTGGAGTATCTTACAAAAGGAGGGAGAAAGAGCGACCATCTCTTAGCTGATATGAATATGGAGCTTGTATATACTGCAAATCCTGCAAAAAATATTGTCAGGTTGGTATGCTTCAGTGTAGCGAGGATATTGTGAATGTCAACTTTCGAGAAGAAGAGATATAGAAGCGTTAAACTGACAAGGAGTTTCAGACCGAAGCTAAGAACCTTCTTCAATTTCAGCTTTCCTCAAAGTGTATATCGGCTTCTTCTGGCTCTCATGATATACCCTTACGAGCAGCTCACCGAGAAGGCCCATGCCTATCAGTTGTATCCCGACAATGATGAGTAGTATTCCAAGGAGAAGGAGCGGCCTGCCTCCTATGGCCTGTCCTGACAGCTTGATGACCGTGAGGTAAAGAGAGATTATCACGCCTGCGGCGCAGGACAAAAGTCCCCACGGCCCGAACGCCTGAAGCGGTTTTGTTGAGAAGCTCTGGAGGAATTTAACAGTAATGAGGTCGAGGATGACATTCATCGTCCTGCCTATCCCGTATTTGGATGTGCCGTATTTCCTCGGGTGATGCGTGGTCTCCACCTCGGCGATCTTCACGCCGTACCAGCTCGCAACGGCAGGGATGAATCTGTGCATCTCTCCGTACAGGTTAATATTCTTCACAACATCCGCTTTATATGCCTTAAGGCTGCAGCCGTAATCATGGAGCTTAACGCCTGTCACCCAGCTTATAAGCCGGTTCGCCATGACAGAGGGAAGCCTTCGTGAGATGAGCTTGTCCTTTCTGTTGCGCCTCCATCCGCTGACTATGTCATATTCTCCTATGAGGGCGAGAAGTTTCGGGATATCTTTCGGGTCGTTCTGAAGGTCGCCGTCAATGGTGACTATCACGTCGCCTTTTGCATAGTCAAAACCTGCTGCAAATGCTGCTGTCTGGCCGAAGTTGCGCCTGAAGCTTAACGGTTTGACATTGCTGTCCTTTTTGGCGAGCTCCTTTATCAGGCTCAGCGTCCTGTCAGTGCTTCCGTCATCGATAAATATCAGCTCATACGCCTTCCCGCCTGCGTCCATGGCAGACTTGAGCGATGAGTAAAGATGCGGGATGCTCTCTTCTTCGTTATAAAGCGGGACAACTATTGATACGAACAAAATATCTCCTTGATCTTAATAGCTCTCAAAATCTTTCTTCAATAAACCTTTGAAATTATAACATTTAAATATGCTGTATTCTCTCAGGACTTTATCGTCTCTTCTGTAAACTGTAAGGATCTCCTTGCTGTAATGTGCAAAAGCGCCCTCAAGCTCCTTTGGAAAGCTCTCATTTCCCATGCTGATAAAGATGGCGTCATAACCCGAAAGTGTTTCAAACCCCTCCCACATATCATACTGGTTCATCCTTCTGCCGAAATTGGCGTTATATGTGACCGGGTGCGACTTCATGTAAAAAGCAAGTTCGCCTGAGACCTGGTACTTGTCGGAAAATATAAAGACCCCTCTCTCGCTTGAAGAGCGCATATCATCGTATATCTCATCTGCCTTGACGCCGAGCTCCTGCCATCCCTGAAGCCTTGAGGTCGGGTCTTGTTTAACAGGCAGGTGTATCAAAGACGGATAATATGTGATTACAGCAAAGATGAGCAGGATTACCAATGAGCTTACTGTTAATATCTTCAGGGCTTTATCGCGCATATCTTTGTTTATAAAATAATCCGCAGATGCGATGAATGCTGTTATATAGGCGTGCATCGCCCAGTTCGCCTGCACCTTTCCCTGAAGGCTCTTTATTAAAAAGAAAGAGAGCACAGGGAACCAGAACCAGAATAGAAAGCGCAGGTTCTGAAGAGCTTTAAATGACCGCCTGTTCTTTGCAGCCCCATACAGCAGCATAAAGAATATAAGCGGGCTTATAACACCTAACTGCGAACCGATAAAATCAAAAAAGTATTTAAATGATATTTTAAAGCCTTCTGAAATATGCGCCTGGCCTGCTGTATGTTTCAATGTGACCCAGTCATTGCCTGCATTCCAGATAATGACCGGGCTGAATACAAGGATGCTGACAAGCAATGCGATATACGGCTCCTTCCTGCTGAACCATCTCCGCTCTTCTTTTGAAAAGAAGAGAAAGAAGAAGCCGCATATATAGAAGAATGCCATTGTATATTTTGTAAGGAGCCCAAGCCCGATACTGATGCCGAGGAGGATCCATACAAAAAGTCCGTGTTCACTGCTTACCGCCTTCCAGAAGAGATAAAGCGAGAGCGTCCAGAAGAAGATAAAAGGAGAATCGATCGTCATCAATATGCCGTATGCTGAAAAGAGAGGCGTTAACTGGATCAATAAACCTGCTGCGCAAGACTTGAGGTGTTTCTTCTCATCATGGGCAAAGAGATCCATCGTCAGCAGGTAAAGGAAGATAGAGCTGAAACCCAGAAATACAGGAGCAAGAAACCTCACTCCAATGAGGTTGTCACCAAGTATCCATGTAGTAGCGGCTATGAGCCAGGCGATCAACGGGCCTTTTGAGTAATAGCTAAGGTCGAGCCTTCTTGCCCACTCCCAGTAATGCGCCTCGTCCGGGCTCATGTCAAGCGGGCCGGTGAATATATAGTAATAACGGAAGAAGGTCAGGGCAAGCAGGGATGTGATGAATATTGTCGCGGCAGGCTTTTCTTTATAACCTTTAACAAACCATTTTTGAAGGTCGATTATCACCCATGCGGTCACGCCTCCCCATATGGCTCCGGCTAATACATCAGAAGGATAATGAGCGCCGATATAAATTCTGGAGAAGGCGACGAGCATAGCTAAGGTAAAAGTTGCAAAAGCCGTCCGCCTGAAGAAATGCGCAAATACAGCTGCTATCGCAAATGAGTTCACCGAGTGGCCGGAAGGAAATGAAAAGGAACTGCCGCATGCGGTAAGGAGCCTTATGCCTTCAAGCGCATGGCACGGCCTCGGCCTTTCAAAGATATGTTTGAGGATGTTTGCGCTCGAATCACCAAGGGCAAATGCCAGAACGCAGAGAGAGAGGACAAAGAGCGTCTGCTTCCTGTCTTTAAAAAATTCATAACTGACTATCAGAAGAAAAGGCAGATAAGCCCTGTTAGAGATAAAAGGCATTATAAGGTCAAAGAAGCTGTTCTGCATGGAATTGTTTATGAAGAAGAAGAGGGATGTATCCATCGGATAATTTTATATGGAAAGAAGGACAATGTAAACAGAGCGGGGCTGCCGTTGAAAAAAACGGCAGCCCCGCTAAAATGTATAGCTGTAAATGCAGCTGTTTTAGTAATGCCACCTCATGCCTGTGAAGAAGCTGCTTCCGCCAACATCAAGGTCATGCTTTGAAGCGGAGGAGCCCATGGCATCAAGCACCTTATCGTCGGCGTTATCAACTGTAAGCGATGTGTACTTGTATTCAACAAAGATACTTACAGGGAAGCTTGTGTTGCTGTTGTCAAAGAACCAGTCGATGCCGGCAAGGCCGTGGTACCCTAATGTATTGGCGGTCTCACTCTCATTAAAGACAGCCGGGCTTGTGTCTGAATAATCAAAATCTACCCATGTGTGGTAAAAGTCAATACCGCCGCCTATGTAAGCCTCAAAAACCCTGTTGAGAGGGATATGGAGTTTTAAGCTCGGAGAAATATAGAGGTTATCGATGTCGACTTTGGAATTATCACCGGCAGAGAAGACGTTGCTGTATGTAGATTTTGAGCTGTTGTAACCCACAGGGATCTCGATACCAAGATTAGGCGTGAGCATTCTTTCATATGACAGCTCAAATGCAAGGCCGTTATAGTCGGCAGCATCAGCTCTCCAGAAATCCATAAAGTCGCTATCCGGATAAACATGGCCTCCTATCTTTAAGGCTATGCTGTTATCCTTTGATAACCGGTCCGCCTGTTGTGCGTACCCCTGGCTGCAGATAAGAAGTAAAGCTGACAATGCAAAAAAAATGGTCTTTTTCATAATACCGAACTCTCCTTTTTTAAGATTTTAGGTTTAATGATCTGGTCAATTAATTGGCAACAGACCTGGTTCTTCTCTTCCATATAATAAAAGCCAGAACAGCCAGCGCTAAAAGAAACGCAAAAGGATATTTAACACAGTAAACAACAGGCGTCAGTATGATCCTTGAGATAAGCATCAATGAACTGTGATGCGATATAAAATCAGCTGCCGGCGGCGAATATGTGTAATACACTTTGACAAATTGCCTTCCTAATGAGTTTGTAAGCAGGTGCATGTCCCTGAACTTTTTCAGCACCTCAACCTCAGGCGCAAGGTAGCTGCCGTATGCAGCGGTTGCTATGAAACATCCGCCGGTTCCGCCTCCGCTCGGGTTAAGTGAAGGTGCAAGCGGGTCTACGCCTAATGCATCTCCAAGCTGTATCCTTCTTTCTTCAGTCATCGGGCCTGAGCAGACAGGAATTTTGTCGCTGGCTGTTACAAATGCTCCTGTTGAAGAGAGGGTATTCAGTACCGCGTCTACTGTTGCGGCAGGGTTTTCATCTTTTAAAATAGCCCATGTGCCTGCTGCATGCGGCGCTGCCATTGATGTGCCGCTCCACGATGCGTAGCTGTTGTCAGCCGCTCCTGTTGAGGAATAGATATCAACGCCGGGCGCCCAGAGGTCCAGAAGCTCAGGATGCCAGTTTGAGAACCATGCCTCAGCATTATTGTCAGCAACAGCTCCGACTGCGATGGCGGATGAGACACATGCCGGTGCAGAAATACCGTCGCAGAAGCCGTCATTTCCCGAAGAGACAATGGTTGCTATATCAGCGCTGCGGAGGTTATCTATGGCAAGTTTATACTCGGCATATGTTGTGTCGCATGATGTTTGGTCAGAAAAGGACTCGCCGCTAAGGCTCATATTTACTGCGGCTATGCTGTAGCTGCCTCTGATCGAGTAGACATAGTCAAGCCCTTTGATGACATCAGAATCAAAAGCAATAACACAGTAGTCAACTCCATTACATTCATTCACACCCTGTCCGGAAAAGCGTGAAAAGACCTGTACATCGATTATGTCAGAGTCCTTGGCAACTCCCTTGAGAATAGGGGCGTTTCCCGTGGCTATACCGGCTACATGTGTTCCATGGTCATAACCTTCGAAATTACTTGGATGATGAGCTGCTGCGCCTGAGGCGATCATCTCATTCAGGCCGTTAGGGCAGTGGCCTCTTGTATCAGAGAGTTCCTGGCCGTTGGCAAAACATGCTTCTACAATATTCTTGCCTGTAAACATCTGATGGCTCTTCCTGATCCCTGTATCAAGAATGGCAACATACCATCCTTCACCTGTATATCCGGCTGCCCATGCCGCGTCTGCGCCTATTATGTTGACGGTGTTGTTAAGAGTGGTTTTCACAATACGGTCTTCAGATATCCTGGTCACATTCGGGTCAGCTTCAAGAGCTATCAGGCTATCAAGTGTGACGCTCATCGCAAGCAGGGGGAGGGTCGAATATGTATGAGTCACATTGTATGAGGTGGAATAACTGCCCAATTGGGATATCACTTTATCTGCAGTAGAGCTTATCTGAGCAGATAATGTAAGGTCAGCATCCGGAACCCCGAAAGTGCTCTGCCCGGGCCTGACGGCCTTGACACCGGTTGAGGCCCTTGTCAGAGAATTTATACCCAGAACATCGAGCGTCACCAATATCTTTGCATAGCCCTGGCTCTGAATGGTTGATACAATCGCGTTTCGGTTCAGGGTCTTATCCGCATCTGCTGCGCTGCTCTCTCTGACTGCGCAGATCGCAAAGATAAAAAAGCATAATAGTATGGCCGGTAATATTTTGCGGTTATTAAACATGGCATTCTCCTGTGTTTATTTTTTGATTATCTTAATTTAAGGGCCTGCTTTTACCTAAGATTATACTCGAAATGTCTTCAGAATGCGCAAGTTTTTTCATGCCGCAGGAGTAAGGAGCGGCAGTGTTTTGCAGCGTCCCTCATTCCTGAATTCATGCCGACATTTTCATAAATCTTATCAGCTTATCGGGGTGACTGCAAGTTTTGTTCAGGAAATCGACTCTCTTTTGGTTTTAGGCAAAAGAATTGTTATCAGCAGAAGAATTGAAATAAAGAATATGGATGAGGCAAGAGGGTGTTTTACGATCAATATGACAGGAAGCAGAAAGGCCCTTGTGATAAACTTCAACCCTTCATTTTCTCTAATAGTATCAGCAAGAGCAGGCGAGTATCTGTAGTAGAGCTTTACAAAGCTTCTCCCCAAGGTATTTGTCAGAAGATGCCTGTCCCTGAAATGTTTTAATATCTCAACCTCAGGCGCAAGATAGCTTCCATATGCCGCGGTTGCTATAAAACATCCGCCGCCACCTCCCTCACCGCCGCCACCCCCACCGCCTGTGTCCACGGTTGCCTCAGCCGCCTGAACCGCATTAAAGGCGTTTAATCTGCCGCCGGTCAGTACCTTGCCTGTGAGGCTTGCGGCGGTATCCACATTGTTGAGGATAATATCCTTGACCTGAAGATTGGTGAGGTTAGGATTGACTGCGAGTATAAGCCCTGCAACTCCTGAGACGTGCGGCGTTGCCATGGATGTGCCGCTGTAATTATAGTAACTATACCCGCTAATGGTTATATCACTCATTTCAAGCCTCACATTGTCAATATAAACACCATCATAAACAGTATCAATATCTGTGTCCATCCCGAAGCCGAAACAGAATTTGTCATAAGTCTCGGCAACAGGTGTAAGGTCTGCTTGATCATTAAGGACAAATAGTCCGTTTGTATCCCCTGTCCTGTAGTCTATCCAGTCCCATGCGGCATTATCACATATTCCATCATCGATGCCGTCATTATTAACATCAGTATCAGTATATTTTATATCCAGGAAGTCCCACCCGTGTTCAAGTTCCCCCTTCCAGTCAAATTTAAGCGTATAACGCTTGCCGTTGGCAGAAGTTATCGGGGTCATGTAGCCTGCTGT
Organism: Thermodesulfovibrionia bacterium; assembly: GCA_030646035.1. Lineage (NCBI taxonomy): Bacteria > Pseudomonadati > Nitrospirota > Thermodesulfovibrionia > Thermodesulfovibrionia bacterium. The sequence continues at coordinate 114,860 of JAUSMY010000023.1, forward strand.
TGAGAGTGTATCGTTTTGATAATTTGCGCCAGGAGGACTGTCCTCAAGGCTGTTGCTTACTCCGGCCCCTGTTCCTGCAGTTACTGCCCAGGTGAAGTTAGTGCCAAATCTGCTCCATCCCTGTAGTGGAAGGGCGCCTGTTGTACCTTCAAAGCCGAGAGAATCATATACAGTAACAGGTGCTCCGTAGCTGTATTGCGGTATCGTGCTGTATATGCTTACACCCGGCGCCCCGAGGTCAACAGTTGTTGGGCCGTAGCTTGAAAAGGACGCGAGCTTGTCCTGATTGTCTGTGGCTGCTACAGCGATTATGTTATTGCTATCGTAGCTCGCAGGATATGTAGGGCTTGTGTCATTGCTTCTGCTTGTATTGCCAGCGGCAAAGACAAATAAAACATCTGACCCATATATCTCTATCGTATCTTCAAGAGAATGAGAAAAGCCGCCGCCGCCCCAGCTGTTGTTAATTATTCTTGCGCCGTTGTCAACCGCATACTGGATAGCGAGTATCGCGTCGGATGTGGTGCCGCTTCCGCTTAAGCCTAAGAAACGGAGAGGCATTATCTTTGCGTTCCACATTACCCCTGTCACCCCGAGCGCATTGTTGCCTTGCGCCGCGATCGTGCCTGCGACATGAGTGCCGTGTTCATTTAGGTCAAAAGGAGAGCCGTCATGCTCAACAAAGTCCCAGCCGCGACAGTCGTCGGTATATCCATTGCTGTCATTATCAATACCATCTCCGCATTCACCGCAGTCATCTATGAAACCATTGAGGTTATCGTCAATGCCGTTAGTACAGTTACCATTTGCCACTTCAGCGTTGTTTATCCAGATATTGTTAGAAAAATCAGTATGGTTATACGCAACGCCTGTATCCACTACAGCGATTATCACGCTTTCTGAGCCTTTAGTCAGGTCCCACGCTTCAGGGGCGTCAATATCAGCGTCAGAGGTACCGCCAGATTGTCCGGTATTATTCAGCCCCCATAGCTGGGTAAATGATGTGTCATTCGGCGTGACGGCAAGAGTATGCACAATATAATTCGGCTCGGCATACTCGACATTCGGGTCTTCTTTATACTTCATGACCGCATCTTCAACGCTCATTCCAGCAGGAAGTTTCATGTGATGTATCTTGAGCCTGCTGAATTCTCCTTTTGGGGTGGCTTTCAAGACAGAATGAACATTCTGCATACTCCTGACGTCAGCGATGTCTCTGAATTTTACAAGCACTTCTCCGGGGACATACTCAGGTTCGGAAGCAAAGACATTATTATATGCAAGGTTGGTGATGGCAAGGATAATTAAGGCAACGAGAGACAGCGCGGATTTTTTCATTATTTTATTATAGCATTGCATTGTCTGTGGAAGAAACAGTTTATGTCAAGGCATCAGAAAGCCTTGCAAAGTCTTCTATGCCAAGGGTTTCTGCCCGAAGTCTCGGGTCGATGCCGGATTTATCCAGCGCATCTTTTATCCCTTCAAACTTCTTAAGGCCGTTCAGTATCGTCTTTCTCCTCTGTGAAAACGAGGCCCGGACGATCTTTAAAAAGAGCTCTTCATTCTTAATGTTAAATCTGGGCACGGATGATACCTTGAAATGAAGCACTGCTGAATCAACCTTTGGCGGAGGGGAGAATGCCTTTTTTGAGACACTGAATTTAAGCACAGGCTCTGTATACAGCCGGGTTGTAATTGAGAGAACGCCGTACTCTCTGGTGCCGGGTGACGCTGTTATCCTCTTTGCGACCTCTTTCTGCATGAGCAGCGTCATGGACGGCATCTTCTCTTTATACTCAAGCAGTTTAAAGATAATAGGGGTAGTGATGTAATATGGAATATTGGCAACGACCCTGAAATTTCCCTTGATATCTTCATACGGAAACTTAAGCGCGTCACCCTGAACTATCTCGACATTCTTTCTCTCTGCAAGCTCGTCTGTAAGCCTCTCGATAAGCCTCTTGTCAAACTCTATAGCTATTACCTTTTTAGCCCGCTCCGAAAGTATCCCTGTCAGCCTGCCAAGTCCCGGGCCTATCTCAACAACCGTATCTTCATCCGTAACACCGCTGCAGTCAACGATCTTGTTTAAGATATTCGGGTCGAATAAAAAATGCTGTCCAAATGGGCGTTTCATACCTCTCTCACTTCTCCCGTATACGTAAAAACAATAAACGACCTGACCTTGTCTGTATTAAATATCTTCTTCACTGCCTTTTTGTAGATATCAAGCTGGAATGAGTGCTCTTTCACAAGCTCTTCCATCTCATCATCCGCAACCGGGAATGTCTTGTAGTCATAGATATTGTAAACATCGCCATCTTTTATTATCCTGTCTATTCTGCCCCTGTAGACAGAGTTCCCTGATTCAAGGACAAACGGGAGTTCGGTAAATGAATCCTTTACAGGCTGAATGATGCTCTGCCATATGCCTTTCTCTTTAAGAATCTCGACTGTCTTATTTATCTCGGCTATGCCGTCTTCAGCATCAGCCTCATTCATCTCTCCGGATATGAAGAGCCTCTTTGCCATATCCGCTATCTTGTCATCTGTTAAATCACCTTTGGATATCTTCTCAAATATCTCATGCATTATCTCGCCGGGAACCGTTGTCTTGCCGCTGTACCGCACAGCTCTCTTCATGTCTCCGGTTACTGTCTTCCATTCTTTCTCAGCTCTCGCAGGCGTTGATATGAACTCCGCGTGAGGATGCCTTTTCTTAATTCCGGCAGATGTTTTAATGGAAGGGGCTGTTATTGCTGCTCCGTCAATAATTGAGAGCCCCGGAATATCTTCATTAACTTTGTAGCCGTCATCTCTCTTCTCAAGCCCTATTCCATCTTTCAGATAAGTGAGAAAGCTCTTGCCTCTTTCTTTCCATGTTGCGACAAGAAAGAGCGCCTCCTCAGCCCTTGTCACGGCAACATAAAAGAGCCTCTTCTGCTCCTCTTCCTCTTTCATCAGATGGAGCCGGAAGTCATTGTCATCATTTCTTATTGCAGATTCCCTTATTGTCTTAAAAAAGAACTTCCCGTCTCTTTCATACACAAGGCTCTCATTGCTTCTTAAAGTGAACTGGTCTTCGATAGCGGGCAGAAAGACAACCGGGAACTCCAGTCCTTTTGCTGTATGTATCGTGAGTATCTTTACCGCGTTCATCCCTGCTGTATTAACATTCGCCTTCGGCTCATCTTCACGGTCTATCGTCCTTTCAAGGAACGCCCTGATCTTTATAAGAGGCCTGCCGCCTGATTCCGTCTCTTCCATGATCCTGATGAACTTCTTTATATTTGCGCGCTGCTGCGGTTCGTGATAATAACGCCACGCACCCGTCTCGACAAGGACGCGCTCTATCAACTCGGCAAGCGGTGTCTCTTTAATCGCCGAGAGCCATTGCTGAAGAAATACTACTGGTGGCGTTTTCCCCTCTATCAAAGCCAACTGTAGGTGCCTTAAGCAGAGATTAAGGGGTGTGTTCATCTTTCCAAACAGGCTATCTCCTTGATTGCTTATCAATTTAAGGATACTGCCTTCATCAATATTGAATAGCGGGCTTTTAAGCAGGACATAGAGGCTGTAATCATCTTTCGGATTTGAGAGGAAATAGACCAATGCCCGGAGTACCGCAACCTCAGGCTCCTGATAAAAGCCGATCCCTTTTACCGCGATAAAAGGGATGTTATGCCTGATCAGCGCTTCCTCATATTTTTTCAGATGGGTTCTCTTCCTGAGGAGTATGGCGATGTCGGCATGCGTGCATTCTCTCTGAACGCCGGTCTTTCTCTCAGTGATACGGAGATTCCCGACAAGCCCCTTTATCCTCTTTGCCATGACATCCGCCTCCATTTCTCTCTGAAGCGATATGCCCTCATCCCGGTCTTCAAGCATTATTATCTCTACGCTTCCATCGCCTGTCAGGTTCTTTCTGCGGGCTTCGAATTCGCCGTATTCTGTCATCCATGCGGGCGAGGCGTTATCAGCAGACATTATCTTTGAGAAGAGGGCATTTGTGAATTTGATGATAGCAGGCGCGCTCCGGTAATTCTCCTTCACCTCTTCATAGTGAAACTCATCTCCGAGCCATTCAGAGAGCTTCTCCTTTGCCCTGCGGAATATCTCGACATTGGCGCCTCTGAAGTAGTATATCGACTGCTTTCTGTCGCCTACCAAGAATACCGTCGGCTTTATGCCCTCGTCTCGCTTTGCGCCAAGGCCTGAGCGCCACTCCTCAGTAAGCCTGTCTATCACAGCCCACTGGAAATTATTAGTATCCTGAAATTCATCCACGAGTATATGGTCTGTCTTCTCGTCAAACGCGTAAAGTATGTTCGCCCATTCAGGCTCTTCGGTGAGCATGCGGTACGCGATATATTCAAGGTCGCTGAAATCAAGGAGCGATCTTGAACTCTTGAGAAACTCATGCCTCTTAAGACAGCTGCTGAATATCTCCCTTATCCGCAATGCCCTGTTTGTGTACTCCTGAAGCTTTCTCTCCTTCCAGAAGTCGTGCATCTTCACTGCCCACTCCTTATATTCAGCTATTCCGTCAAGTCCCTTCGGAGTTTTTTTGCGCGGCGCTTTTTCCTTTGTCAGGAAGTGATCTTCAAATCCCGCCATCTTTTCAGTTTCTCTCTCATTGAAAAAATCACGGTAGCCGTCTATGGCTTCTTCCGCGCCTTCCCATGAGAGAAGTTCATTGATCAATTGCGGCATGTCAGTTGATTCATACACAGGAACTGTCGCCTCAAGAGAGAACGGCCTCTTCTCATAAAGGTAATTGACTGTATCACTGAGATTTGCAAGCCCTCTGAAGCCCTTCTCGCCTATCGTATGGAGAAAGAGCTCATGATTGCCGTCGCCGGTTCCGGCCTCCATAAGGAGTTCATAAATTATCTCTTCCCACATTATTCTTGAGTCTATCGCATTCTCAACCCTGTAGTTTGCGTCTATGCCTGCCTCGAATGAGAAGCGCCTCAAAAGCGTGCCGCAGAAAGAATGGATGGTCGAGACGCGCATGAGCGGCATCTTATCAAGCAGGGAATCAAAGAGGCGGCTGTCCTCTGCCTTCAGTATCGTCAATATCCTCTGCTTCATCTCAGCCGCAGCCTTTTCAGTGAATGTGACAGCGAGTATCCTCTCAACTCCTGCCCCGCTCTTTAAGAGCGCTATATATCTTCTTGCGAGCTTCTCGGTCTTGCCCGAACCCGCAGGCGATGAGATGATGACGCTTTTATCTGTGTTGAGGTAGGTCATGTAACTATTTAATCCATTATTTTAAATGCAAAGAGTTTGTCATTCCGGCTTGTCCGGAATCTATGGTTCGACAGATTTGCCATGAAATCATGGACATTAGCTCATCAGTTATGAATATCGACAATCTTATCTATATATGAAGTTATATTTGTGATGACTAACTTACCCGTATCAGTCAAGAAGTCACATAAATAATATTCGTCCGTCTTCTGCCTTATAAAACTCCGCGTAGAATTTAAAGATATTTTTTTAGGGACAAGATCTGGATAAATATCCTCTAACAGACCTCTGTTCAAACTTTTCAATTGCCATTGCTCATAATTTTCTATATCATCAAATTCTTTACCAATGAATTCCTTAGCTTCTTCCATCTGTTCTAATCTTTCTTCAGACCATTGCATGTCAGGTTTCCTAATCTTAACCTGATTGCAAAAATTGCCGAGCTTAAGAATATTATTAAGGAAATCAATTTTGTTATCTTCCTCTTGAATGCTGTAATTATATCCATCATCTCTTATTGCCTGGTAAAGAGTATTTATCGATATTGAATACAAAACGAAATCGGCTTCAGTAAAATCATCATCTCTTAGGTTTTTCAAAATTCTCTTTTGTTTGTAGTCATAAAAATAATCAGGTGCAGAAAAGAGTATATCTCGTGTTGCATCATAGAAATTTTCACTGGATCTTAAATCATACCTTGGAGAAATATTATCATGACATTCAATAATATTTAAATCAAAATCCAGAATTAAGAATGAGTATCTTCCATAATATTTATCTTTATCCATAAATATATAAATGAGTCTCTTTTCTTCATTAACTGATACTTCATCAAACCACTCCTTGCCCTTAAAACAAAATTGAACCCTCTTTATCTTCTGTAACTTGTCATTATATAGGAAGAGTTCATCATCTCCAAGTAGAAATCGAGGTGGATTTGTTGGTATCTTTGCATAACCCCAACTCCCAAACTTAATTTGCTTCTTTTTGTGAGTATTTCCATTGTACAAATCAATGACTCCCAGCATCCGGTAATCCCAGTCACCTTCTGAATCAGGTATATATAGTACTGAAAGATATTTGCAATCATCTGTAAGAAAAAGCGCGTCTACTATCTCTGAATCCTCGTTGACTTTTAGCAATTCAGATATGTTTAGGTGCGCCATAACACTTGAGTTATGAGTATGAAATATTGCTTTTATATAATAAAAACCATCGGTATCGTCCTTACAAAGGAGATGATATTCACTTTTTCCAGGATCAGCATGGATTATCTTTTCGATTTTAAAATTGAAGTTCGTCATTTTGTATTGACCGGCAAGTGAATTATTAAAGTTATATATTACAAGGTAATTATTATCAGAGATTGATAGATTAAAGAATGCCTCGTCATTAATATTGCGTATAAATTCTAATCCCTCCATACAGTCAGTTTTAAGAGCAGAATTAATGTCTGTATTGAACAAAACATTTAATTGTGCCCTCTCAACAGCAAACAATGAAGCGACCTCATCTTCTATCTGTGATACAACAGTATTGTCGTGAATTTGTTTTTTAAGCAGAGTAGCTGATTCAATATCACCCAACAGAAGACTTTTCCTGAATGCAGATATGTTATTTTCTTGCCGTAGCTTATTTAATATTCCCTGGCACATTACGGTAATTTTCTCGGATTCTTCCTTTGGAATATTGATCGATTCTTCTTCCATTAGTGCAATTATTATTTCAGCCTTTTCGAGGTTAATATCATCAGCTTCTATTTGTCTGCAATACTCCTGATATCTTTTTCTACTTAAAGAGACATTAAATTCGTGCCGTAATTTATTTAATAGCTTCTCTGATTTGAGTTGAAATACACGGACTTCTGCTTTAGGCAGATTTTTTAATTCTTTTTTAATCAATGCGACAATCTTTTCAGCGTTATCAATTTTAATATCATCCATTTCAAGTTCTTTAAGATAGTTCTGAATATTTATCCTGCTTTGTTCTGCGGATATCGTATTACACTTTTCTCTAATTGCAATATAAGCTGGATCTTCATGGAATCCTTCCCAAGCCTTTTTTAAGAGTGATAAAGCTTTGTCTGTATCGCATTCACAAATTACTTCCCTTAGTTGAAGATATGATAACCATGACTCCTTGCCTTCAGTACGTTTTAGGCGTAATACATGCTCGTTGTTTATAATGCTCTGAATCAGTGGGTACTCTCCTGTCAATTTTTCAATAAGTTCGGGGCAGTCATTCTCTTTCAATATGGGCTGCAATCTTATAAAAGCTTCCCCATAATCTCTATTCTTCAGGTATCCTGTTATTTCACGAAAAACCTTTGTCTGTTGTTTCTTTTTTTCTTCCCTACTTTCCTTTTCAATAAGTTCTGCAATTTTATTCTTTTCCCCTTGGTCTTTAATCTGCAGTTTATTTAGAATATTCAGTCTTTCCGAGTGGTCTTCTGATTTTTCATATTTCCCCCAAAGAGATTTAACCGTATCCTCATCCTTAATATCTCTTATAATCCTCAAAAGTTCCCTTGCTTCATTGTATTCGGGAAATATCGATAGTGCTGTTCTGGCTGCTTCTTCAGCAGTTTCAAACCTGTTTATGTCAAAATCCTTTTTTGCTGTATTAAGATAAGGCTCAGCTTCTTCCCGCAGTAACTGATAAATGTTTTGTTTTAAAGCATCCAGACCTTCTACATGGCCCCTCATACCCTCAGAATAATTGAGCAAGTCAAAGGCATCCCTTGATTCTTTTTCTCTATAAAGTATATCTGCATATCTAAAAATAGATTCTTTCCTCAATTCCTTAATTACACAGCTCTCAAAAAGCCCCCTTGCATCAGTAAAGCGATTATTAAGCCAACATACGTTTGCAGTAATTTCTCTCATATTGTCACCCATTAAATTATCTGGCAGGTTAAAAAGAAGATTGAGGGCTATATCATATGCGCCAAGCTCATCAATCAATATAGATACGCCTTTTAGAAAAAGTGGTGTCTCATCTGAAGAATCAACCTGAATGCCTGAAAGCAATTCTCTCGCTGAATCGTATTCGAAATTATTAATATGTAAGCTTGCCTGCTCCAACAAACCATTTAGTGTGCTGACGTCTATGTGTTTAGGTCTCTTAATCGCTGTTTTCTTTTGTGGTTTTTTTACAGGCACATTATTGGCTTTTCTAACTTGTTCAAGTGCCATTGTTGACAGCATGTGAAGTTTTGCATGGCAGGCATCAACAAAAGGTGAGAGTTTGTAACGGAGCAGTACTATATTGTCATCCCATTGGACAGGTTCAAGGTCAAAGAGCTGTGCATAATTTGTCAGAAGCAAGCTCTGGAGTTCCGATTTTAGATAGTAGGCTTTTACTTTATCTTCAAGTCTGAGATTGAGATGAGGTGTGGGGTTTATGCGCTTTATAATGCTTATTAAAACATCAATGGACAATACTTCCTTGTTTGCGAGTATTGATTCGGCTTCTTTTGCAATCTTTTCCCAATTATCGAGTATTCCGTCTGTTTTCACTTAGGGCGTCCCCCAAAATACGCATCATGTTAAGATCATTATTGAATAACATAATCACACGGTTTAAAGCGACTTTCTGGAACAGTAAAATTTTCAAGTAACTTGGTACATTTTTCTCTTTAATGCTGTCAATTGGCTAAAATCCAAACTTAATAAAAAATGGGCTCCCAAAACGGAAGCTACCGCTTGAAGCAACACAGTCAAATTTTCTGGCAGTTCATCCAATCGTTTTTCAATTTCAGTCATATCATCAAAAAAATTGCCGTGAAAAACTTCATTCCTATATCGTCTTGCAATATCTTTTACAACTGCTGGATTCAGTTTAAAGGTTTCCTTTGCTCCAATCACATCGAGAGCTTGCTCAATGTATGGTTCAAAACCATCAGTTTCGGGCTGTAACTCACTATTAAGCAAAGAAAAACAATTGGGGCATAGTTTTTTTGAATACTTCTTTAGCAAGTTCTCCTTTATATTATTCATCAAAGAGTTTTTTATCTTTATTCCCTTATAGCGTGCAATAGCCTCTATAAGCTGAAAGCTAAAAGCACGTCTTGTTTCTTCGTGAAGCGCAGTATAGAGTTCTTCAAAATAGGATAAAATAATGCCTATTTTTTCTCGATCAGGATTGTCGTTAACTCGATCAATAATGCCTGTAAAGGTTGTTTTGAATTCAACCAGCGCACTATCGTTGATATAAGCATGTCCATTAAAAGTACCGGGACAAACAAAAGAATTGCGGCTTGATATGTAGTTCGCTCGTACATATATGACATCTCTATCATTTCGTCCAATCAAAGAAGTATATGAGAGAGGAGAGCCTGCAAAAAGCGTCAGAATCGATGGGATTAGTTTGATTTTGTCCCGTACAGAAGTAATTGTCCATCCTTGCCTGTTCTTGAAATAAATACTTGAGTCAACATCAGCAAAAATATGCGGTAATCCATGAGGATCACGCGACCCCTCATGCAAAAGATTAAAGAGGGCTTTATTTGCATCTTCTGGATAAAAATTGATTCCCCACTCATCAGGAACAACGTCTCCGCATCCAATTTTTATAAAATCTACCGTTTGGGGGCGGACAATCATATGCCACCATGGCTTTCCACGATCAATCAATGGGATTATTTCAGCCTGGTCCGCTCTAAGATTTATATCTTCAACAAGTTGATTAAAATATTTGAACCCCTTATACGTAACTTTCAGACAGCGCTGTGCGGTGATCGTCCACTCTTCTATGCTCCCCTCAATTACAGCTGGTATTTCTTTTTTTGAATAAATGTCAAAATCAGTAAAGAATATATCCAACTCTAAATCACTCTGCATTCTAACGAAAGCTTGATGCCAACCCTCTCCAAATAGGGCTTTGCCAACGAAACTAATTTCTGTGTTGAGGTTAAGATTTGTCATACTCATATTTAATTAAAATCATTCCATATAATGTCCTACACACGACCATCACTCCCGCTTATCCGGAATCTGTCCTTTAATGTCTTCATATAAATCTTTTAAAGCAAAGTTGCTTAATTTAATAAGATTTATTTTTTCTTCTCTGCTCATATTTTTTATCTGTTTTTCCCTGATAATTGCACTGCGACTGTTATTGCAAATCTCATAATATACAAGCTTGTGAAGATTATATTTAGCGGTAAAACTATTCGTGTTGAGATTATTCTTATGTTCATAAACTCTTCTAACAAGATTACTGGTTACACCAACATATAATGTTGGTCTGGAATTTGCCATGATATATATTGCGAAAACCTTAACTTCCATATTAAAAGATAGATTCCGGACAAGCCGGAATGACAGACACTTCTTCCCTGATCCTGTTAAACAACTTTATTGGTTTTCACAAAAGACACTAATTTACCTTGCACCTTCGCATAACGGGCTGTGATAGCAGTATCTGCACTCCTGCGCATTATGCGGCTCAGGATGAAATATGCCTCTTCTTATATTGCCGACGATCTCCTCCGCCTTTGTGAGAGCAGCTTCGGTGTATTCACCCATGTCGCCTTTTGAAGGATACCAGGTGATACGGCCGTCCCTTAAGGAATAGACACCCGCTCTTTCAACCATGTCAGGGTTCTCCTTCTGCCACATAGAGACATAAAGAGGAAGCTGAAGGCTCTCCTTATCAGGATTACCGGTCTTGTAATCGATTATTCTTATGGTACTTCCTTCCACTTCACTCTGAGTCTTTATGTCGATCCTGTCGATCTTGCCTTTAAGCTTCAGGCTGCCGATCTCTACAGCCACCTTCTTTTCAACCTCAAAAGGCATGAACCCGTCAGTCCTGATCTCATTCTCCCGCGCCTTGAGTTCGGGAAGGAGCCTTCTGAAGATATCATGCGCTACCTTTGACCAGAAGTCTCCAACGGGAAATCTCTTCAGTGCAAGCGAAAGCCCGTCAAAGAGCCGCTTGTCCATACTGTCAATCTCAATATCGCCGTCTTTGAAAAGGTGCTCCATCGTCTTATGCGCGAGGCTTCCCCACAGCCTTGCCTCGACCTCAAACTTGGGCGGCTCCTCAGCAATTATCTTCAATACCTTCTCAATGTAAAACCTGCGGGGACACCTCCTGTATGAATCAATATCCGTCACGCTTATGTAACCTTTAAAGTAAGAGCCTGTATCAATCGATGCTTCAGATCCGGCTCTATGATTACCGCGCATCCCTTCCATTACATGTATCTCTTCTTCGGAAAATATATTCGGTACTGAAGAAGGCACAACCGAATCCCAGTCAAGAAACGGCGATGCAAGAAGCAGATTATCTCCTTCTGCCGAGGGGCAGGAGATGCAAGGCTCTCTCCTTGAGGAATGAAGTATCATATTAAAATAACGCTTCTGCCTTTGGATGTAGTATTCAAGATACGGGAGCCCGAGCTCCTTCTTGACCTTCTCAGGCAGTATCGGGTCTATCACAGGCCTTGAAGGAAGGTCTGCCTCAACCGCGCCGCCGAAGAAGAGAACTTCTGACTCAACTCCTGCGGCAAGCTCAAACGGGATGAGGCGTACTCCGTTGTCTCTCTTTGAGAACGCCTTCATGTCCCTTAAGATATTTCTGAGAAGAGAAACAGGCTGGCTCTCAAAGTTCGGTGTCCTGCCGCAGATCTTATGGAACTGCCTGAGTTCATCAAACTGCTCATCTATCATATCAGTGATTTCTGTATACGCGGGGTTGCCTGAGAAGCCGAGTTTCCTGAGCGTATCTTCAAGCGCGTCAAGAAATCCGGGCAGCGCCTTCTTTCTCTTCACATTCTCGATAAGGCCGATAATATCCTTTATCCCGTTCTGGATATCTCCTATCCTTGCGCGCTCTTCATCTTCCATCTTTCCTGTCATGGAGTTAAGCAGAGTCTCTTTTATTGAAAGCCATGATCCCTTCCCCTTGATGACTCCAGCCCTGTATGAATATGCGACAGACCACTCCTTGATAAGCGGATGGATCTCAGGGAATGAAGGCGATGTGAGGAGCGCGAGAAAGTCATAGGACGGGTAATCCTCTTCAATGCATGTCAGCAGGCTCTCAAGCGCGATGACAGGACTTGCGCATGAGAGGTCCTGCTCTGTAATGCTCAGCGGAAGGCCGTGCTTTGCAAAGACCCTCTTCACAATTGGCGCGTATTTTCCGAGTTCAGGGAATGAGACGACTATATCCCACGGGTCCGCTCCTTCAAGGATCATCGCTTTAGAAGACTTTGCGATTGATTCAACCTCTTCCTCAATAGAGGGATAAGAGGAGTAGGACGGGTTTTCCCTGCGGATCTTTGAGTCAAGTTTTATGACAGATAAACCCTTATGGTCAGGCAGTGATTGGCATATTCCGCTACTGCCTTCAGCAAGCAAAAAAGCATTCTCAGCTTTTTCAATAAGCGCCATAATAACTTCAAGCTCAAGCGGAGCCGGGTCAAAGAATCCGTCTATCACAACGATAGTCATCTCTTTGGATCCCTTTATAACCGGGACGCTCATTTTAAGGACTTCTTCAGGATCAGCCAGGCCCTTCTTCTTGATCCAGTCTTCGTACTTGATCAGGTTCTCTATAGCATCTGCAGCCCGGGTTGCCGCCTTCTCCTCAAATATCAACGAGACCGTCTGATCTTTGATCTCAGAAAGCTCTTTCCCGGGCATATAGTGTTTCAGCTTCCGCAGGAGGTCGGATAAAAGGCGGGTATAGCCTGCGTTCTTTTCTGAAATGATCTCAGAGATGATGAGCGGCCTTATGCGCTCTGAGATGATAATTCCGCCGGACTTTTCATGGAAGATACGCTCAGCAAATTGCTTTAACGCAGCCGTCTGAAACGGGATATAGGCAGGCCTCTTCAGATAGTTATGGAAATCTCTTTCAGCCTCTGTGATGATAAAGCTGTTCGGGCAGATGTAGAGGATAGAAGAGAAATCGTTTTCAGGGCAAAGCGATACGAGTTCCTTGAAGATGCGGTCTCTCTTTTTTCTCGCGCCAGGCGGGGCTATGAAGAGGGTCTTGTTGCTCATATTAATATTTTGAGAAAAGGGAGATTTTATCTAACAAGACTTTCAACAACCTTCTTCAATGACTTCATCTCTTCATGAATAACGCTTAGGATAAAGATACGCAGGGTGATCAAATCTCCCTTGTTGCTCTTCCGCATTGCGGTTATATATTCCGCCCTTCTGATCGGAGGAATGATAACAGGACAATAGCTGTTTTTCAGGGTCAGGATACTCAATAGAAGCCTGCCTATTCTTCCGTTACCGTCTATAAATGGATGGATTGCTTCAAACTCAGCATGAAGATCACTCGCCAGTTCAAGAGGATGTTTATCTCTATCAACTCTATTCAGGCCTTCAATGTATTGTTTCATTAACTCAGGGACTTCGTGGTAATCAGGTGGAAGGTAATCCGTTCCGGTAATGATCACGTTCCGCTGCCTGTATCTGCCGGCATTTCCAGAGTCTATCTGCCGGAAGAAGAGTTTATGCAGGAGCAGAACATCTTCCTCTGTTATTGCTCTGTCCAATAAAAAATAGATATGGTCATACGCCTTTGCATGTCCAAGCACTTCGTAATGTTCTCTTAAAGATTTTCCGCCTATGGTTAAGCCGTCTTCAATGACAACCTTTGTCTCTGATTCCGTGAGGGTGTTGCCTTCAATTGCGTTAGATGTGTAGGTTAGCCCTATGCGGTAGTAATCTCTCAGTTGTTTGACAACATGGTCGGGGAATGGACGATGGCTGTCGAGGGCGGATTTGAGGGAGTCTGTTTGCTCTAAGAGATCTTTCATTTATAGGTTGTTTATAATTCCGTTTTTATAAGTAAGCATAATATTATCAAAATTGCGCTGATTTTTATTCAAATAGATGACTTATCATATGCCACTTGAAAATCTATTTTTCCATCAACTAATTCTTGTCGAATCCGTAAAATATCGTCTGCTAATGGTATCCCAGCAATAACAATTTTGGCATTAATTTGTAAGCGAGAAAGCAATTTATTTATTTCGCTAATAATATGTTCGCGTAATATGGCTTGTGCCCATCTAAAAGTAATCCCTTTATAGATAGTGAAAAACTCTGTGCAATTTCTTTGCGAATGGTCTCTACGATTCCATCCCCAGTGTTTGGTAATCTTTCTATAGTAACTTTCAGTAGTAAGGACATATTCCTGGAAATTATAACCTTTTGTTTGTATTTGATTTTCTAAGTCGCTTCGCCAGAATTTCGGACCTATATGCTCAAATCGTTTTAGTCTCAAAAGCATGTTCTTATAACCAGAGGCCCCACCTAAAGCAGAAGGGATTGAAATCTCCCATATATCTGTTGAAGGGATGATTACATAACGTTTTTTTAAATACTCATAGTCCTGTTTTGGAACCCATTGAATAAAATATCTTGGGAGTCGGAAGAGACGCTTACTGGTAAAGCCATACAAGTGATATTTACTATTATCTTCATCGTCACGTATAATCTCGTGGACTGCATACCCATACCATGCCAAATTCAATGTAACCTGTTGCACGACATCGCACACTGTTTTAACAATATCACTGTGATCATATTGGGCAAGCGAACTGCACAGTTCTATAGCTCGTTCGCAGTCTACCTCATTACCTTTAAATTTAATAGCAAACTCTGGATGTTTGTCAGTTTTCCCACCTATGGGCATCACTGCGAGACTAACGTCCTCTGTAAACATATGCACATTAAGATCTGTTTTGTATTCCGATAAGCTTGGAAAATGAGATATTACTCTCGGCTTGTGGGGTCGGCCTTTTCTATTTCCCCTATATTTCCTCATCTTCCCCTTCCTGTTGATGATTAACAATTTCTGTGTAATACTTTTCTTCGCGTTCTAAATCTTCTTCTAAATCCCTTCTTCTCTGACCAAAATCGATATCTTTTCCTTCAGGTCGTTTCCGCAGATATAATGCAATAAATATATCGATACCGTCATGAAAACTTCCATACGGTTCTCGTGCAAAAATACGAACTAATGGGCTGTCATGAATTATAATACTATCTGAAGTATGCCACCTACGATGAAATATTTCTTTCCTCGGTAGACCCACAAAGCAATGCTCAACTTTTTGTTTCCAGCCTGTACGTAATATACCGTGATGTGGTATCTCAAAGCCAGATTCAGTTATTGCAACTGCAGCAGCCAACAGGTTTATAACATGTGCGTTGGGTTTTTCATTTAGATATTCATCCCAAGTGGCAGTAACTTCTGTCCATAAAACAGGATTATTATGGAAGTCTGACAATAGGCAAGCATAACCACTAAGCTCCATCAAATCTAGCAAAGGAGCAGCAGCTATTTTTAATTCTTGCTGGGCTCGCCAATCTGTTGAGCCTGTTTTTGGTCTCAGGTTTTCAAATTTTAACAAGCATCCGTAAAGGTATGCTTTAAATGTAGCTTTAATTAACTCGAAATCACCATTACAAAGTGCATCTAATATTGATTCGCCTGCTGTGTATAGGAATTGTCCTCCGTAATCTGTGGAATTATTTGGTCGAGGAATTAATAAAAGGACTGTGCTTTGTTGTGACATGAGTTTAAGGACTTCTTTCTTTCTGTTTTTAACCTGTCGTTGACTGACTTCTATTTTATAATCAGGCCAAGGCAAATCTTCAATGTAACGATGCTCACTAAAATCTTGCCAGATTTTAAATAATCTACCAATGTGAGATTCCATTTTATTCCAGTATTCCCATTCTCTACTGATGAAAACCGAAGCAACCCATTGATGTTTTGCAGTGTTTAGTTGCTCAATCAGTTTTTGATAAAGTTGCATTGCAGTAGAAACAAGACAATTAATATTTTCAACTAACTTCTCTACCTCAACCTGAACAATTAATTCTGTTTGATACCACAAAGGGCTTATGAGCTTATCTTCTATAGATAACTCAAAATCCATTCTTCCCTTAAACCATTCAAGACGGGGCAACATATACTCATGGAATCCCTGCAGATATATATCAGAACTGTTTTGCCACCGAATGTGAGCCAATCTTCTTGAGATTTCAGCCTTGCTGAGATTACTTATAGATTCTGAATAGGATAATAGTATGGTAATTGGCATCATTGCCAAGCGTTCAGCTACTCCAAGGTGTTCAATTGGTTCTTCTGTAACTATTTTATCCGCTGACTTACCAATTTCTGTAAATATGCTTAAGTTTAGTTTTTCTAATGTATCAAATGCCTGTTTTACTTCCCCTCTCTTAGAAAGACTGCTCAGGTAAGCATCTAATCCCCCAAGTAGTTCTTGCACCAAATTGAAACGTTTTGCTTTTAAGTTTGTATCAACGCAACGTAATACAATGGGAATAAGCCTATCTTCAATCCAAAGTTTATCATTGACAACTTCAGGCTGAATCATTGTGCCTGTCTGATGAGCTATCGTTAGTGCTGTGTCTTCAGTGCGATACCAGTCTCTGTGGCTATAGCGTTGCTCAAACCATAGACTCCCAGATGGTATCTGATTCTTTAATTTGTGATAGTGAATCAAATAAATAAGAGTGTATTTTGCTAATTCTGAAAATGGCCTACCATTTAGATGTGGAGATTTCGGGTTGCTTGTTAAATCCGCTAAGGTCTCAAGTGTTTCTATGGCAATTGTTGCCTGTTTATTGGCATGAGCTTGAAATGCTTGATCATCCCACCGGTATCCTCCAACACTAACTGTTCTAAGCCAGCGTCGTGAGTCATCGAAAATAGAGTGAGAAAGGACAGTGGGGTCAAATAGATAGAAAAACATGCGACCATATTTAACGAAAGCAATAATTCCAACACCGGATAAAAGAATAATAAATGGAATAACTATAGGGATTCTTGGATATCCTAAAATTCTCAATCCGATCAGGCACAGCCCTGTAAATGTTAAAAATGCAAGAAAACGCATATACACATTTCCAAAGCGTTCTTTTGCCAATAACTCACGTAAATTGTTTGGTACTTGAGAATAGACAGATGCCCCTACAGTAGTTATTCCCGCAAAATAAAGACCAATGAATATTCCACCAATTCCACTCACAGTAGCAAGGAATGTTACATAATCGCTATCTTCAGGAATTTTCAAATGAGCATATTCATAGAAAGGTTGTAGATATGGGTTAATGATCTGTAGACTAATGGAAACAGAAATGGCAAGTAATAGTTGTCCACCTGTGTTATGAAATAAACCACGAACTGTTTGAAAATTTGTTATTTCTTCTTGCAACCCATAGCGGAATTTAAAAAAATGACGTTTGATTGAGAATAAGAGCTGAGAAAGCAAGGCACGTGCTGCCCAGAATATACGGTGTTGTGCCAAAAAAAGAAATAAGAAATTTCTCATGCCTATATTTTTATCCTTTCCATCTAATACTCACAACCTAAACTTTTTCCTTTTCCCAGCTAAATGCTTTTACTTTATCAGCTTCAACTGTGTATCAAGTTCGCAAAAACCTTATTAATTATACTATGTTTTACTCCACTAACCGGATACCAGCCTTAACAAACCTGTATCTATTAAATTGTCTGTTGTCTTTAGCTGCCTTTAACGCAAAAGCGGTTCTGCTTATATCAGAGAGGTCTTCTCCCTCGATCACGAATCCGGCAGAGGCAAAAGAGCTTTCTATCTCTGTTGCGTATTCATCCGAGTCTGTGGCAACAACTATATATCCTTGCGCCTTAAGCCTGGGGAAAAGGATTGCGGCGAATTCAGGATTTATCAGCTTTCTTTTATGATGCTTCTTCTTGGGCCACGGGTCAGGGAAGAGAATATATATGCCGTCGAAAGAGTCGGGAGGTATATTATTTTCAAGCACACTCCTGGCGTCTTTATTAAATACCCTGACATTGGTAATGGAAAGTGCATCCGGATCTTCTTGGCTTATGAGATTGACCAGCAGTTTTGATATCCCGGTCACATATATTTCAATACCGATAAAATCGTGTTGCGGAGCAGTTGCCGCCTTTTCAGACAGGAAAGCGCCGGTGCCGAATCCGATCTCAAGGTAGAGTGGAGCTTCTCTTCCAAAGACATCCGCCTTATCCATAACAGACTCTGTGCATAGCTTGATAAGAGGGAGTATTGTGGAAAGGGCGCTGCGCCCCGCTTTGCTCATCCTGCCGGATTTTCTGCCGGTAGTGCGCGTTTTCCTTACATTGGTAGTCATATCTTTTCGAGCGGGCATCCTTCACATTTTGGTTTTGGTTTACAGTAATGCTTGCCGGCCATCACGAATAATGCGTGATACTCATTATATAAAGATACATCATGCGGCAGGTTGTTATGAAATAGCTCCTGCATCTCATGATATGTTGCATCTTCTTTCACGATCCCGTGTCTTTGCAGAACCCTTTTTGTATAGGCATCTATCACGAAGGTCGGTTTTTCCAACGCATATAAAAGTATGGAGTCTGCTGTCTCCGGGCCGATGCCGTTTACTTCGAGAAGTTCTTTCCTGAGCATGGGCAGGCCTCTTTTCTGCATCTTTGCCATGCTCCCCCCGTAGTTGGAAGAAAGGTATGACAAAAAGCCTTTGAGCCTTTTTGCTTTTACATTAAAGTAGCCTGAAGGTTTTATTAATGAAGCGAGCTCTTCATGCGGCATCTCGTGAAGTTTTTTCGCGGTTAACGCCTTTTGTCTTTTTATATTGCTGATGGCCTTCTCGACATTTCCCCAGCTGGTATTCTGAGTCAGTATCGCGCCAACGGCTATCTCAAAAGGCGTGTCACCCGGCCACCAGTTCTGCGGTCCGAAGGATTTATAGAGGGTGCGGTAGATCTTCTTAAGCACTTCTTACCCTGGCGGCCAGTGCATCGGCCTGCCTCCAAGCATGTGAAGGTGGATGTGAAATACGGTCTGGCCCGACTCTCTGTTGCAGTTCATGACGAGCCTGAAGCCTCTTTGGTCAATGCCTTTCTCTCTCGCTATCCTGTTTGCCGCCTGGAACATCTTCCCTATCAGTTCGTTATCCTCAGGCCCTGCTTCGAGTATCGTTGAGATATGTTTTTTCGGCACTACTAAAATATGCACAGGCGCTTGCGGTGTTATATCTTCAAATACAAATACATCGTTATCTTCATAGACCTTTTTTGAAGGGATCAAACCTTTGATAATCTTGCAGAACAGACAATCCATTTGCATCGCCTCCTTTGATATTTATATGAAACGGGATGATTCATTTTAGCACAGCACTGAAATAATTAGCCTTGAAACAGGAGTGCACGCTTCCCTTTAATTATTCGCAGTATTGGTATATAGTAAACGCATGGAAGATATCAGCATCAATGACCTTAAGGACAAAAAAGAGAGTTTTATTGATGAGATCAGGTGGGATGTAACGCCAAAGGTCTTTATGCGGCAGGGGCAATATTCAGGGAAAAAGGCAGATAGCGGGCCTGACAACATCGATGGTTATATGCTGTATATCGATTTCGTAGATGACAAGCCTGCCGTTTTTATAATGAAGAACCATTATTCACAGAGCAAGACTGTCGGATATATAAAAGATATTCCTGAAACACTTCTGCAGGATGCGCTGAAGCTTAAACAGGGCGAGAGCGTAGCAGGCATGTATCCGCTTTCCGAAGAGCTTGAAGCCTGGCTGAAGAAAGAGCTGAACGTCTCTTAGTCCTCGTTTATTGTGTAGCGTGTTGTGACCTCGATCTCTTTTCTTAAGGCGTTATAGACCGAACAGTACTTATCGTGCGAAAGTGAGATAGCTCTGTCCATCTTCTTGGGCGTGATGCCTTCCCCTTTCACCTTTATAAGCAGGTCTATGGATTTGTAATACTGCGGAGGCTCCGGCCTTCTTACCCCGGTAAAATTTATCTTAAAGTCTTTGATCTCAGCCCTCATCTTTTTCAGAAAGAAGAGCACATCGATCGCCATGCATCCGGCAACGCTTGCCAAGAGTGTTTCCGTGGGAGCGCAGCCCCACTGCAGATTCGCGTCATAATCTATCTCATATCCCATCTGCGTCCTGACCCTGAAGATCAGGTCTTTGTCCCATTCAAGAAAACCTTTGTTCACCTCAAGTATCTTTCCCTTATATCCTTCCAGGGATTCTTCTAATTTGTCAGCGCTGTTATCTTCCATTTATATTATTCTCCCGGCTTATATTATTTGCCTGTTGATTCCCTGATCCATTTAAGATAATCTTCCGAACCATCTACGATCGGCATGGCGATTATCTCAGGGACTTCATAACTGTGAAGTTCCTTAACCCTCTCTTTAAGGCTGTTGAAAAGGCTTCTCTGCGTTTTAGCGATCATAAGCACTTCTGCATCATCGCACACCTTGCCCTGCCATGAGTAGATTGAGCGGATATTCCTTATGATATTAACGCAGGCCGCCAGTCTTTCCTCTACGAGAGAAGCTGCGATACGGGCTGCCTCTTCTTCACTTGATGATGTAATAAAGACTATTATCTCTTCTGGAGATGCATTATATGACATGGCTAATTATTTTTACAGAGAGCCTGTAAAAATGCAACCTGAGATGATAAATAAAAATAATAATAATATGGAAACCAAAGGTATATTGACAAAATATATATTCTTCTTTATAGTTGTAATAGTTCTTCAACCAGTTCCCGATATATAATCTTTGAAATTAATGTTTCCAATAAAATAAATTTCACAATCAAGAAATTCTGTTAAAAAACTATTTATCTGCTTTATGCAAACTGAAGTCCTTCTTTATATCCGGTTTTAGCTTATAGAGTAAAACTTTCAATAGATATTTTATCAATGATCCATGAATTCATATAAGAAACCCCACAAATAAAAACCTCAAATTAAAAACCTCGCAAAAAAAGGAGTAATTCTCGTGGTAAGAAAAGCAAATGATACAAAGACAGAGAGCAAGCCGGCCGTTAAAACAGAGAACAAGCCAGAAAACAAACCGGTAATGAAGTCCGAAGGAATGAACATAACTAAATTAAAAGAACTGCCGATATCCGAGCTGACCCAGCTGGCAAAAGAAATGAATATCGAAGGCGCCAGAGGGCTTAGGAAGCAGGATCTTATATTCGCCATATTGCAGGCTCAGACAGAAAAGACCGGGCTCATCTTTGGTGAGGGCGTGCTTGAGATACTACCTGATGGATTCGGTTTCCTCCGTTCTCCTGATTACAGTTACCTCCCCGGGCCTGATGATATTTATGTCTCGCCTTCTCAAATTCGGAGATTTAACCTTAGAACCGGCGACCTTGTCACAGGGCAGATACGCCCTCCGAAAGAGAGCGAAAGATACTTTGCCCTGCTCAAAGTTGAGGCTATAACACATGAGCCGCCTGATGAGAACGTAAAGCGGCAGCTCTTTGACAACCTCATCCCGTATTATCCGACCCAGCGCATAAATCTTGAGCATGATAAAAATGACTATTCTACTCGCGTTATGGAGCTTGTCACCCCCATCGGAATGGGGCAGAGGGGTATGATAGTCGCAGCGCCGAGGACAGGCAAGACGGTTCTTCTTCAATCAATAGCAAAGGCTATAAAACATAACCACCCTGAAGTCCATCTTATCATCCTTCTTATAGATGAGAGGCCTGAAGAGGTCACCGACTGGAAGAGGCAGGTTGATACTGAGATCATCGGATCGACATTCGACGAGCCGCCGCAGAGGCATATACAGGTCGCCGAGATGGTCATGGAGAGGGCGAAGAGGCTTGTTGAGAGCAAAAAGAATGTGGTCATACTTCTTGATTCCATAACAAGGCTTGCAAGGGCTTACAACGCTGTGATACCCGCAAGCGGCAAGGTGCTTTCAGGCGGCCTTGATTCCAATGCGCTTCAGAAACCAAAGAGATTCTTCGGCACCGCAAGAAATATAGAGGACGGCGGCAGTCTCACGATCATCGCTACCGCGCTTGTTGATACCGGCAGCAGGATGGACGATGTCATATTTGAAGAGTTCAAAGGCACCGGCAATATGGAGCTTCACCTCGACAGAAAACTTGTTGAGAAACGCGTATTCCCGAGCATTAATATTAATGCCTCAGGCACAAGAAAAGAGGAGCTTCTTGTTGAAAGGGATGTGCTTCAGAGGATGTGGATACTGAGAAAGGTCCTGCATTCACTCAGCCCTGTTGAGAGCATGGAATTCCTGCTTGATAAGCTTAACGGGACAAAGAGCAACAAGGATTTCCTTGAGATGATGAACAAGTAGGCTCTTGTTTGCCTGCTGTTACATCAATTGCCTGAAGTCGGTGATGGACTGAAAGTGCTCTGACTTGCCATGCTCAGCCTTTGAGTTCGCATGCGCTTTGAAGAGGAGATATTTTATCCCGTAATCCCTTGCCGTCTTCAGCACGTCTTCAGTGTCATCGATGAATAGGGAATGCTCTTTTGTAAATCCGAGCTTCTTCTCGGCCTTTTCCCAGAACTCCAGGTACTCTTTCGGATGACCGACATCAAAAGAGCAGAGGACAGAGTCGAAATATTCCCCGATGGCGGTCTTCTTGAACTTTATATTGACCGTCTTGTAATGCGCGTTTGTCAGAAGGAATACCTTCTTCTTCTCTTTCCTGAGCATCTTGAGAAAATCAATAACATGAGGATGCACTTCGATGAGATGCCTTATCTGCTCCTTCAGTGCCGGGATATCAAGCTTCAATTCACTTGACCAGAAGTCGATATCGCACCAGTTCAGTGTCTTCTCATGGTGTTTATATGTTTTATATAGATAATCCTGCGCAGCGCCGAATGTAATATCATGTTTTTC
This sequence comes from Thermodesulfovibrionia bacterium, assembly GCA_030646035.1. Lineage (NCBI taxonomy): Bacteria > Pseudomonadati > Nitrospirota > Thermodesulfovibrionia > Thermodesulfovibrionia bacterium. The sequence continues at coordinate 137,835 of JAUSMY010000023.1, forward strand.
AGCATACTTTTCCGGCACGAGATGCTTCCAGAAATAATCATCGAAATAGAGGTCAAGCAGCGTCCCGTCCATATCGAGTAGAACGTATTTTATATCTTTTAACGGTATATTCTTTAACATTTATGCTCCTTTGATTTTATGCGAGGTATTAAAGTTTAACATTTTCCACGGTATGGATTAAGGCGCGGTTCAATGGTAAAATTAGCATAACAAACTAATGAGACGGTCATTGATAACAGAAAGGCGGATAACATGGCAGAGATAATGAAGGGGCACAGCCTCTCGGAAAAGATAAAAGAGAGGGTGAGAAAGGATGTCGAACACCTCAAAGAACACGGCATAGATGTCGGGCTCGGGCTGCTCATGTTTGATGACAATCCTGCGGCAAAACAATATTTCCTCGCAACCTTAAAGGCCTGCAAAAAGGCCGGGGTAAAGGCGTATGAATATATCCTGCCGGCTGACGCTTCAGTGAATGAGATGCTGAATAAAGTTCACTCCATTAATAATGATGAGAGGATAAACGGGCTTCTGGTGCTCTTCCCTCTTCCAAAAAAGATTAACCCGCGCAGGATAGTTAATGAGATACTTCCTGAAAAGGATATAGACGGACTCGGCTCACTCTCTGTCGGGAGACTTGCGGCTGACGAGTCCACATTTCAGATATTTAAGAACGGTGGTTACGATAACCTCTATGAAGGCATGGCCATGCACGCTATCTCAAGCTATCTGCCCTGCACACCGTTCGGCGTCATCAGGCTTATAGAGAGCTACGGAATTGATATAAAGGGCAAACATGCCGTTGTTATCGGCAAGAGTCTTGCTGTAGGGAAGCCGCTTTCACTTATGTTCCTTGCAAAAGAAGCCACTGTCACCGTCTGCCACAGGGAGACAAAGGACCTCGGCAATTTCACAAGACAGGCGGATATACTCTGCTCTGCAACAGGAGTAAAAGGCCTGATCACAGGAGATATGGTCAAGGTAGGCGCCGTGGTTGTCGACATAGGCATCAATGTTCTTAAGGACGGCAGCATAGTCGGAGATGTTGATTTTGGATCAGTCGAAAAGAAGGCGTCCTTTATAACGCCTGTTCCCGGCGGGGTGGGACCTGTGACCATAGCCATGCTGCTTGAGAACACAGTTCGCTCGGCCCAGAGAAACCAGCTCATGAAACACCCGCTAATAGTAGGGTAATTGCCTTCTGTATCTCTTGAATGCGGCTTATTTTGAAAGGCTTCAAATTTAAATATTTTCCAGTATATAATATTGTTGAAGTAAATAAAATATAAGTTTTTATATTAAAGTTTCAGCAGACAAGTGAAACCCATTCTATGAAGATTAAAGAGATACTTGGAGAAGAATTAAGCGCTTCCATTAAAGAGATAAGGAGCGATACTGACAATTACGCTGAATTGGTCTTTCAGAGTGAGGATCTCTCAAAATGGAACAATATACTGGCTGAGAGGCTGGGGCCACCGATAGAATATGAGGAAATTGACGAACTTGAGATATTATCTGAGAAACAACCCGCTACAAGGAGCAAGCTTGCGAGGATACTTGCCCACTCAATAGGCGGGATCAAAAAAGGGCAGCTTTTACATTACGGTATTTATAAAGGAAGCGTAGTCCTGATAGTTCTCTGGCCGTGGAAAGATAATAATAATGTTACATTGAAAAAATTATCATATGTAGAAGATGTATTCACTAAACAGGAGTGCCGGAAATATGACAGAAGGGCCCTCAAGGACAGGAGAAAAATGGGCGGGTCAAATAATTACAAAGGCCCTCAGAGAAGGTATCATATCAGAAGAAAAACAGCTAATAGAAGGGCACTGCCGAATTATCTTATAGATAACTTCCTTATCTCATTAACTGCTTCTTCCGATGATGGCTCATCAGTCGAACAGAAAGATAGTTAACCCCCTTTTACTATCCCGCAAAAATCGTGTAAGATTCAGGTATGAAGCGCCTTTTTTTTATTTTCCTTATCTCAATTAATTTTATCTCCTGCGCGTCTGTACTCAGGCAGGACCTTGCCGGGCAATCGGTTTATAACTTCACATTGACAGATGTAGCACAAAACCCGGGCTTCTATCAGGGCAAAACCCTTATGTTCGGAGGGGTTATAGCTAAAACCACTTTGACAAAGGAAGGTTCGCTTATCGAAGCTTTGTACGTAGCTGTTGATTCAAGGGGATATCATCAGGGTATTGATAATTCCGCAGGAAGGTTTCTGGCTATTTTCCCCGGCAGCGCCAAGATCCTTGACCCTATGATCTTCCAGGAAAAAAGAGAGGTAACTATCGCCGGTGAATATATCGGGACGCGCAAAGGTATGATCGATGAGATCGAATACACTTATCCTCTTTTTAAGATCGTAGAACTTTACCTATGGGAAGAGGTTAAGGAAGACTATTACAGATATCCCCGGCACCGCTTTGAAATGGGTTATCCATGGCATTACGGGTATGGGCTTTGGTGGGAAGACAGATAAGTCATTCACGTTAGCTTTCAGAGAACCCCTTAGTTGCGCAAACATACCAATAAGCCCCCGTTATCTGTCTATGACAACTTTAAATTTGCAGGCCCGGGGTTTTGATGATATAAACAGAATATAAAACAGGATATTTAACTTAATAAAAAAAATCAAAGGAGTTTTAGCATGATTTGCCTTACAAAGAAGATAATTAATATTAAGGCAAAACTTTTATCCGGGAACTCAACTTTCCAGGGCGTGACAAGCAGTATTTGTGAGGATGGCCTGTATATGAGAACCTTCCCGCTGGAAGCAGACATGAATATATATCCCGGCTCAGAAGTTCAGGTCAAACTTGAACCGCAGGATAAGGAACCTATCTGTCTTAACTGCAGGGTAAAGTGGCTATACAAGACCCCGCCGCATAAACTGACCAACAGCATAGGCGTTGAGATCGTGGATGCCCTTCCGAATTACAAAGAGCTATTGAAGGAACTGCTGTAGCGTTCATCCAATAGCTCTTTAAGCTGTCTTGTTTTCAAAAGGTTTTATTTTTTCTCTGCTATATCCTCGTTACTCTCTTCTTCATCTTTTTCAGCGACAAGTGCGATCCCGACGACCTTGTCGTTTTCGGCGAGCTTTATGAGTGTGACCCCCTGGGTTGCCCTGCCGATAAGGGATATGCTTGATGCCTTCATGCGGATAAGCTTGCCGCTGTTTGCTATGATTATTATCTCATCATCTTTTGTGACCTTGAGCACGCCGACCACCTTGCCGTTCTTGACAGTGACCTTGATCGTGAAGACACCTTTGCCGCCCCTGCTCTGAAGCCTGTATTCACTCGCCTTGGTCCTCTTGCCGAATCCGTTCTGTGTAACAGTAAGAAGCGTTGTCTCCTCATCCAGAACATCCACAGAGACAACCTCATCATCAGCTTTGAGCCTGATGCCCCTCACTCCCTTTGCAGTGCGCCCCATGGACCTGACATCTTTTTCATTGAAGCGTATTGAGAGGCCGTTCTTTGTGCTGAGATTTATATCCTCATCCCCGCCGGTTATCCTTACGCCTACAAGTTCGTCCCCTTCCTCAAGCGATATGGCGTTAATGCCGTTTGCCCTCGGATGGCTGTATGCCTCAAGAGCTGTCTTCTTGACGGTGCCCTTTCTTGTTGCCATGACCAGATACTGGTCATTCCGGAACTCTTTGACCGGGAAGACAGCCGTTATCCTTTCATGCGGAGATATTTTTAAAAGGTTCACGATGGCCCTGCCTTTTGTGGCCCTGTCGCCTTCAGGTATCTCATAGACCTTGAGCCAGTATAGCCTGCCGAAATTTGTAAAGAATAGGGCATAGTCATGCGTCGATGCCTTAAAGAGTGTCTCGACCAGATCCTCCTCTCTCTCAATTACAGGAGCTTGCGCGTCCGTTGATGTAACAGCTGTTCCATCCGCAGCCTTCTTCGCTGTGCCTGCTCTTAGAGACATGCCCTTCTTTCCGGTGCCGCCCCTCTTCTGGCTCTTGTAGAGATCAGCTGCTGTTCTCTTCACAAAACCAAGGCGGGAGATCGTGACGACCATATCTTCTTCGCTGATAAGGTCCTCTATAGTTATGTCTTCTGCCTCGCCTGTGATCGTTGTGCGCCTCTTGTCTGCGTACTTCTCTTTTATCTCGGTAAGCTCTTCCTTGATGATGTTATTGATGAGTTCAGGGCTTGCAAGGATTGATATAAGCCTCTCTATCTCTTTAATAAGGGCTTGATAGTCTTCGATTATCTTGTCCCGCTCAAGTCCTGTCAGCCTCTGCAGCTTCATATCAAGGATCGCCTGCGCCTGGAGCTTTGTGAGAGGGAATTTATTCATCAGTCCCTCAAGAGCTTCGGCAGGTGTCTTTGACGCCCTTATGAGTTTGATTATCGCGTCAAGGTTATCAAGAGCTATCTTGAGCCCTTCGAGTATGTGGGCCCTCTCCCTTGCCTTTCTCAGTTCGAACTCGGTCTTTCTTGTGATGATGATCCGTCTGTGCTGCAGAAAGAGAGAGAGTATCTGCGCAAGGTTGAGCACCTTCGGCTGTCCGTTGACTATGGCAAGGAGTATGACGCCGAATGTGGTTGCCATGGGGGTATGCTTGTAAAGCTGGTTAAGCACGACCTGAAGGAAGGCGCCTTTCTTGAGTTCGATAACAACCCTTATGCCTTTGCGGTCTGATTCATCCCGCAGGTCAGAGATTCCGTCGATCTTCTTTTCACGCACAAGCTCTGCTATCTTTTCAACAAGCCTTGATTTATTCACCTGGTACGGCAGTTCGGTGATGATGATACGTGTGCCCTTCTGATACTCTTCCTCTTCTGTCTTTGCCCTGATCCTTATCAGTCCCCTGCCGGTCGTGTAGGCGTCGTTTATGCCTTTTCTCCCGTATATGGCGCTGCCTGTCGGAAAGTCAGGCCCCTTGATCTTTTTCATCAGCGCGGAGATCTCAACATCAGGGTCAGCTATCATCATAAGAAGTCCGTCCACCACCTCGCCGAGATTGTGCGGCGGGATATTTGTCGCCATGCCGACTGCGATGCCGGAGGAGCCGTTGATGATAAGGTTCGGAACCTTTGAAGGCAGAACGGTAGGCTCAGTCGTGGTCTCATCATAGTTGGGGATGAAATCAACCGTCTCCTTATCTATGTCAGTGAGCATCTCCTCTGCTATCTTTGTAAGCTTTGCCTCTGTGTAACGGTATGCAGCAGCAGGGTCGCCGTCAACAGAGCCGAAGTTGCCCTGTCCGTCCACAAGTATATTCCGCATGTTGAAATCCTGCGCAAGCCTGACAAGCGCGTCATAGACTGCGGAGTCGCCGTGCGGGTGATACTTCTTGAGCACCTCTCCGACAACACCGGCGCATTTTGAATATCTCTTGCCCGGAAGCAATCCTTCCCTGAGCATCGCGTAGAGTATTCTCCGCTGGACAGGCTTGAGTCCGTCCCTTACATCAGGAAGCGCCCTGCCTATAATTACGCTCATCGCGTAATTAAGGTAGGATGTCTTCATCTCTTCTTCAATATTTATCACTGAACGTTCCATATGATCTCCTTAAAAAAGCTGTCAGCATTCAGCCGCCAGCAGATAATATCAACCGACTGCTGTGTTTAAATATCTAAATTGCTTACCTCAAGCGCGTGCTGTTCGATAAAAGCCTTTCTCGGCTCGACATTGTCGCCCATGAGGGTAGTGAATATATGTTCGCACTTTACCGCGTCTTCAATGGTTACCTGAAGGAGAGTTCTCTTCTTCGGGTCCATGGTCGTCTCCCAGAGCTGCTGAGGGTTCATCTCGCCGAGGCCTTTGTACCTCTGTATGTTTATTCCGTGTTTTGCTATTGATAATATGTGGTCAAGCAGGTCCCTGATCTTTTCAAACTCAATCGTCTCTTCTTCATGGATGATCTTAAATGGAGGGCGGCCCAGTTCCTTCAGGCCTAAGCGCAGGGCCTGGAATTCCCTGAAATCAGGTGAGGCGAAAAGTTCGTTATCAATGACGAGGGTCATGCCGTCTCTCTCTGTTCGTGCCCGGAACGCCTGATGCTCTTCATCCTCTTCTATGGTTTCTGACATCCCGGGGAATTTTGACTTAAGCTGTTTGAGCAGGCCCTTCATGCTCACATTGTCTTTTATGCTCTCTTTATTCCCGCCAAGGTCAATGATCGCGTTGATCATCTTTGTGTCTATCTTCCTTCTTGAATACCATTCTGTGAGCTTAGCGAGTTTTGACAGTTTTTTAATATGCGGGATTATAGTCTTGCCGGCAAGCAGGCTGTTTTCAGCCTGTATCGTTATCTCATCTGAGGCAAGCTCAAACAGCATATCCTCCAGCTCCCTCTCATTCTGTATGTATTTTTCAGTCTTGCCCTTCTTTACCTTAAAGAGCGGGGGCTGTGCAATATAAAGGTATCCTCTCTCGATCATCTCATGCATCTGCCTGAAGAAGAATGTCAGAAGAAGCGTCCTGATATGCGCGCCGTCCACGTCAGCGTCAGTCATGATTATTACCTTATGATAACGCGCTTTAGCGATATTGAAATCATCAGAGCCGATACCCGTGCCCAATGCGGTTATCAGGATCTTTATCTCATCGGAATTAAGCATCTTGTCAAACCGCGCCTTCTCAACGTTGAGGATCTTTCCTTTTAGCGGGAGAATTGCCTGGTTCTGCCTGTCCCGGCCCTGTTTTGCAGAGCCGCCGGCTGAATCACCCTCAACGATGAATATCTCGCTCAACTCGGGGCTTTTTTCAGCGCAGTCAGCCAGCTTGCCGGGCAAGCCTGTGTTTTCAAGCGCGCCTTTTCTCCTTGTGAGGTCTCTTGCTTTTCTCGCGGCATCCCTTGCCCTTGATGCCTGGATCGCCTTTTCGATTATCTTTTTCGCGACAGAAGGGTTTTGTTCAAAGTAGTAGCCGAGGGTGTCATTGACAAGCGACTCGACTATCCCTTTCATGTCGCTGTTTCCGAGCTTGGTCTTTGTCTGGCCTTCAAACTGCGGGTCAGGAAGTTTTACACTTATGATAGCTGTAAGCCCTTCACGTATATCATCACCGGTAAGGGTTTCAGCCTGATTCTTGATTATGCCGTTTGCTGTTGCGTAACTGTTGGCAGTTCTTGTAAGCGCTGATTTAAAGCCCACGAGATGCGTGCCGCCTTCTTTGGTGTTGATGTTATTGGCAAAAGAGTAGAGCGTCTCAGAGTATCCGTCATTATACTGAAGCGCCACTTCCACGGAAGTTCCATCCTTCTCTTTCTCAACGTATATCGGGTTAGGATGAAGAGGGGTCTTGTTCTTGTTCAGATGTTCAACGAAAGAGACTATGCCGCCTTCGTAATGGTATTCATCTTCTTTGCCTGACCTTTCGTCAGAGACTTTGATAGTGATGCCCTTGTTCAGGTATGCGATCTCCCTGAACCTGTTGCTCAGTGTGTCATAACTGAATTCAACGCTCTCGAATATCTCTGAATCAGGCTTGAATGTGACCTTGGTGCCCCTCTTTTTTGTCTTGCCCACCTTTGTGAGCGGGCCTAACGGAATGCCCCTTTTGTAATGCTGTTCCCATACCTCGCCGTTCTGCTTGATCTCAAGGTCAAGCTGTTCCGAAAGGGCATTTACCACAGATACGCCCACACCGTGGAGCCCGCCGGATATTGCGTACGCCTTGTTCTCGAACTTGCCTCCTGCGTGAAGCTCGGTAAGCGCTATCTCCGCAGCTGTTCTCTTTTCCGGATCAGTCGGATGCACGCCTGTCGGGATACCCCTGCCGTCGTCAACAACTGTTATGCTGCCGTCAAGATGTATGGTTATGTTTATCTCGTTGCAGTAGCCGGCAAGCGCCTCATCAACGCTGTTGTCGGCTATCTCATAAACGAGATGGTGAAGGCCGTCAAAACCCGTGCTTCCTATATACATCGCCGGCCTCTTTCTTACTGCGTCCAGGCCCTTAAGAACTTTGATATCCCCTGCGCCGTAGCTGTCTTCTTTTACTTCTTTCGTATTTTCGTTCGTATTTTCGTTCATCTATGTCCCCTTAGTTTTCACTTCCCGTTTTCACTTTATTTCTCAGACCCTCATCGGCATTATTACGCATCTGGCGCCTTCACCGCCTGTCTCTACAAGCAGAGTGGGGCTCAAAGGTTCCTGTATCTCAAACCTTATTGATTCACCGTCCATTGCCTGAATGGCATCCATAAGGTAGCGCGCGTTGTATCCGATGGATACCGGCTCTCCCTTATACTGGGCTGCGATCTCCTCTCTTGCCTCACCGATATCCGGGTTGATCGAGATGAGTGTGATCTTGCCGGCCTCTATGTCAAACCTGACGGCATTTGTCCTCTCCCTGCTCATTATGGATGTTCTTCTCAGCGCCTTCAGGCAGGTGACCTTATCTATTATCACTTCTTTCTCATTGCCTTTCGGTATCACCTGATCATAGTTGGGGTAGTTGCCCTCAATAAGCCTTGATGTCAATACGATATCGCCTATCGTAAAGAAGATATGGTTCTTGGCGAGATGCAGGGTTATTTCGCCTGAGCTTGTTTCAAGTATCCGCCTGAGTTCCATGGCAGCTTTTTTAGGCAGGATCAGCTTCATCTCTTCGGAGATATCACCAGCTATCTTATTTGAGATGATAGCAAGTCTGTGGCCGTCGGTCCCGACCATTATGATCTCTGTGGTCTTCTTTCCGGGGATGAGGTGTATCAGCAGGCCGTTCAGAGTGTATCTTGTGTCGCTCTCGCCTGTGGCATAGACTGTCTTTTCGATCATATTTTTAAATGTGCCGGCATCTATGCTGATATCTTCCGCCTTTGTCATCTCCGGCAGGGTCGGATACTCTTCCTCCGGCAGGCCCATCAGTTTAAAAGTGCTTTTGCCGGATGTGATCCTCAGCCAGTTATTCTCCTGTGACTCGAGCAGTATATCTCCATCTACCTCTTTGACTATTTCAAAGAGCTTTCTTGCCGGTATACATAGACTGCCTTTTTCTATTATCTCTCCGTCTACAGGGCCTTTCAGTGCGATCTCCAGGTCAGTGGCCATTATGGATGTGGCCTTATCGACCTTCAGCATGAAATGGCTTAGAATAGGCATGGTCGTCTTCTTGTCCACAATTCCCTGGATATTTTGTAGCGCCTTCTGCAGTTCTTCTTTTTCTATCCTGAGTTTCATCATCTCCTCCTAAAATTTCAGACTATAAATTTTTTATGTTATTAGATCTCGCGTGATTTTTTTATCAGGTATTCAACCTTTGCATTGAAGTCCTTGTCATTTTTCCTCTGCTCTTCAATGAGCTTGCAGGCGTGTATGACTGTAGAGTGGTCTTTGCCGCCGAACTTTCTTCCGATATCACTGAGGGACGAGTGGGTCAGGATCTTGCAGAGATGCATCGCTATCTGTCTTGGGAATGCGATATCCCTCGTCCTCTTTTTTGCCTTGATGTCCTGGATCTTCAACCCGTAATATTCACAGACTATCTTCTGGATGTACTCGACTGTCAGCGCCTTTTCCTCATCATGGATCATATCCTTGAGTATGGTCCTTGCCATCTCCACGGTTATCTCCTTGCCTGAAAGTGACGAGTGCGCCCCGAGCCTTATCATCGCAGCCTCAAGGTCTCTGATATTGGACCTTATCTTGTTTGCGAGAAGAAGCGAGACATCCTCAGGAAGATATATGCCTTCGAGTTCAGACTTCTTTCCGAGTATAGCCATCTTTGTCTCTACCTCAGGGGGCTGTATATCCGCGATAAGCCCCATGCCGAACCTTGACCTGAGCCTCTCGGTGATATCTGATATGTCCCTTGGCGGCCTGTCGCTTGAGAATATGATCTGCTTATGCCTGTCGTACAGTGAATTGAATGTATGAAAGAGCTCGTCCTGAGTGGCATTCTTCCCGGCTATGAACTGGATATCATCAATGAGAAGGACATCGAAATTCCTGAACTTCTCCTTAAAGCTGTCCATCTTTTTGTTCCGCATGGAGTTGATAAACTCATTGGTGAATTGTTCAGCCCGCGCATACATCAGCTTTATGTCAGGATTCTTATCGATTATGTTATTGCCGATAGCGTTCATCAGGTGTGTCTTGCCGAGGCCGACCCCGCCGTATATGAAGAGCGGGTTATATGCAGTGCCCGGAGAATCAGCTACAGCATTGGCAGCGGCATGGGCAAACTGGTTGCTCGGCCCTACAACATAAGACTCAAAAGTGAACTTCGGGTTAAGAAAGATGCCGCGTTTTGCCAGCTTGACCCTTCTGTTCTCCTGTTTTACCTCGACCTTTTTCAGCGCAACGGATTCTTTTTTTTCAGTGATCTTGTACTTGGCAGAGACGTTCTCTTTCAGCAGCCCTGAGAAAGTTGTTGCGATAAGCAGGGGGAAGTGGTCCTCTATCCATTCCTTAAAGAACTTGTTCGGGACCTCAAGGGCTATCTGCTGGTCTTTCAGCGATAAGAACTTTATCGGCCTGAACCAGAGGTCAAAGGTCTGGCCGCCGATCTTTTCCTGAATGATTTCAAGGGTTTTATCCCAGGTTTCCTGTACGTCCATCTCTTTTTCCAAGTGCAATGAAAGGGTTCCTTAAAGTAATTAAAAATTATAGTTATCAACAATTGTGAATAACTTGTTGATAACGCCTGAAGAAGGGTTAAGTATTATATACGATAACAACACGCATAGGCAAGCATTTTTTATTAAGATTTATCTATGAAAATTAATCATTGATTTAAGCCGAATCCGTGCATAAAAAGTCAAGAAAAAAATTAATTCCGTGTTATAATAACCCCCGAAATGAGCGAAGATATTTTACAAGCAGAAGAGCAGGAAAATTTCCTCTTTAAGATGCCTGATTTTGAGGGGCCGCTCGATCTCCTTCTTCACATGATAAGAGAGGAGAAGATCGATATCTATGACATACCTATAGTTCATATTACCAAACAGTATCTCGAGTATATTGATCTCATGAAGGAGCTGAACCTTGAGATAGCCGGAGAGTTCCTGGTAATGGCTGCCACGCTCATACATATCAAGACAAAGATGCTGCTGCCTCCTGATGAAGTGGCAGCTGACGAAGCTGTCGAGGACCCGAGGTCAGAGCTTGTCATGAGGCTGCTGGAGTATCAGGCGTTCAAAGACTCTTCATCCTATTTAAGAAAGAGGGAAGAGACATGGAAGAATGTCTTTCACAGGCCTCTTCCGCAAAAAGATGATTTTGATTTTGAGCCTGAGCCGCTCTTTGATGAGATGAGCGTATTTGACCTGATCTCCGCATTCAAGGAACTGCTTAAGACCGCGCCCATGCAGATGCTCGAGATAACCAGAGAGACGCTCACGATCTCCGACAAGATAAACTTCATTGTTGAAAGGCTTGAGAAAGAGGACGGGATAAGGTTTCAGGACCTCTTTGAAGGCAACTATACAAAGGTCTCGATCATAGTGACCTTTCTCGCGCTGCTTGAGATATCAAGGCTCGGACTCGCAAGGATATATCAGGAGAAGGGCTTTGGTATCATATGGATAATCAATCCTGACAAGATGGGCGCTGCTCCGGCTGTGGAAATTTCTTCTTAAATCCTCTCTGTCACCATCCCTAAATCTTCTTCCCCAACCAGCCCAAGGGAATATCCACGTTAAAATACAATACTGAACTCTGCCCGGTCTTTAGGTCTGTGGCCTTAAATACATCATAGCTGTGCCCGTCTTCATTGACCAGTTTCTGTTCATCTGCCTGAAGTTCCAGGAGCTGCAGGATTGCGTATTCTTCCTTATCGGTGATGACCACAAAGGCTGTCTTTGGGGACTCACCGTCTCCGGAAGCAAGGATGGAGTTCAGCAGGCCGTTAACTACAAAATCATGAAAACCTGACCTCTCCGAATTCCCGATCTCCTGATAGGCGAATGTTAATAATAAATGAGCATCAAGATCGACATAATTTTTATCTAATATCAGGTTGGCATAGCTGACGGCTTCTTCAAACTTCCCTTCATTGAACGCACGGTACATCTCTTCGCTTTTTTTCTGATCAGAAGCATATGGATTATATTTGGCTGTCTTTGAGTATAGAAGTCTCAGTTTGGTGAAATCAGATGACTCGTCGCATGCCTTGACCTTTGCAAGTTCGGAATCGTAAAGGCTGTTCTCATCTGCTTGTGAGGAGGCGCAGAATGCCATTGAAAATAATATGCAGATTATTGCGATTGACTGCCTGATGGCTTTTGTCATTTTGGCAATATGAATTATGTTATTCGCCGTTTATTATCTTTTCAGAAAGCGCGTTCTGTCTGATTGCCTCTATGGATTCATCAATCACTTCTTTTACGTGCTCGTGGCCTTCATCCTGAGCTTTCACTAAATAAGGAAGGGCATCTTTGTGTCCTATGATGCCGAGCAGATGTGCTGCGTCACCGCGTATGGAAGGGATTGAATTATGCAGCTGCTCTGCTATTCCGGGTATGGCTGCATGGAGGTGGACATAGTCTTCATCTATCAGGGACTCAACCAACGCAATCGTGCCTATCCGTACACGCAGCCTTTCATCTCCGATGATATCTCCGATGATGCTGTAGAGGCTTTTATCCTGCCTGAACATCGCTATTATGTTGTCAAGAAAACCGCTCTCCATATAGTCGGCGATCATCTTCTTCATCTCATCCAGATCGTTATCTGACAATAACCGCACCTTTGCCTTTAACAACCTCTCCGATTATCCAGTAAGGAGCATTCTCCTTATTCATAAACTTCTTGAATTTTGCGAGCCCTTTTTGCGGCAGGGCTATGAGCATGCCGCCGGATGTCTGCGGGTCAGAGAGGGCTATCTTGTCGATATCTGAAAGCCTGTCTGAGAACTTTGAATTTTTGCTGCAGAACTCCAGAGTCTTTTTTGCGCCTTTAGGTATCACGCCTGCTGCGATAAATTCTTTGACCCTGTCCATGAACGGGACTTCATCATATGAGATGACAAGATTCTTTTTAGAGCTTGCCGCCATGTTCAGCGCATGCCCGAGCAGCCCGAATCCGGTTACATCGGTTGCAGACTGAGACCCGGCTGCAACAGCAGCCTTTGCAGCGGTTTTATTCAGCGTCAGCATCGAGTCAATTACATCTTTTAATCCGGCCTCTTTCATCTTTTTGAGTTTTACAGCTGAGGTCAGTATGCCTGTGCCGAGCTTTTTTGTGAGGATGAGTATCTCGCCTTCAGACGCTCCGCCGGCTCTTAATATCTTATTTTTCTCGACGACCCCTGAAACAGCAAAACCGAACTTTATCTCATTGTCTTCTATGCTGTGGCCTCCGATAAGGCAGACATCTGCTTCATGAAGCTTGTCCATTGCGCCCTTCATAAGGCTTCTTATGACATCAGGGCCGAAATCGCAGGATGCGTATCCAAGGATGGCGAGTGCGGTGAGAGGCCTCCCTCCCATTGCGTAAACATCACTCACAGAGTTTGCAGCGCAGATCGCCCCAAAGGTGTATGGGTCGTCAACTATCGGCGTTATAACATCAACCGTCTCCACCATAAGTGTGTTTTTATAGCGGAATACGCCGGCGTCATCTCCCGGGCCAACGACAACGCTCCGGTTCTTGCATTTATACAGGTCTGTCAGAATCTCCGATAGGTCCGCCGGACCTAATTTGGCTGCTCAGCCTGCTGCTTTTACTTTTTCAGTAAGCCTTATCTTCTTCATCACGTTATGATACTGTATGGAGTTTTTCATGTCAAAAGATAATAACGAAGTTACGCCGGCATAAAGGCACAAGGCAAAGAGGGGGTTGTGTTATATTAATTTGACCATGTCCTTTAAAGTTTTTTCATCGCTTTACAACAGGAACTTCCGCCTTTACTGGTTCGGGCAGGTGATATCCCTTACCGGCACGTGGATGCATTCTGCCGCTCAGGGGTGGCTTGTGCTGAAGCTGACCGATTCGCCTTTTTATCTCGGCCTTGTCGGCGCTGCTGCATCACTGCCTTCGGTTGTCTTTTCATTGGCAGGCGGCGTTGCAGCTGACAGGTTATCAAAGAGGAAGATACTCATTGCGGCGCAGGTCGTGCTCATGTTCCTTGCGTTATTGCTCGCCTTCCTGGTCATGGCAGATGTGGTGACTGTCTGGCATGTCGTGGCGATAGCTTTTTTTGTCGGGACGACGCGCGCCTTTGATATGCCCGCGAGGCAGGCTTTTTTTATTGAGATGGTCGGTAAGGAGAATCTTATGAATGCGATAGCCCTAAACTCAGCCGCATTTAACGGTTCAAGGGTCATCGGCCCTTCTGTCGCAGGGTTAATAATAAGCTTCATGGGCATAGCAGCATGTTTTTTCTTTAACTCATTGAGCTTTCTGGCTGCGATCATAGGGCTTATGCTGATCAGGATCGCAGTATCTGAAAAGAAGGAAGAGGAGAGAAAGGGGGTAATGGAGGAATTCAAAGAGGGGATGAGGTATATATTCAGCGAGTCAAGCGTCTATACACTTTTGATGTTCATAGCGATAACCGGGTTCTTCGGGCTTCCTTATATAAGTTTTTTGCCGATATACGCGAGGGACATACTTAATACCGGAGCGGCAGGTTATGGTATATTGATGAGCGTTGCAGGTGCGGGCGCTTTTGCCGGAGCTATCAGCCTTGTGCTTAAAGGGGATCATTCAAGAAAAGGACTGCTGCTTGCCGTATCAGGGATCGTATTTTCGATAAGCCTGCTCATATTCTCTTTTTCAACTGCAGCCTGGCTTTCCAATGTCATGCTCTTCTTAGTCGGGTGGGGAGCGGTGAGCCATATAGCAACAGCAAACAGCATGCTGCAGCTTGCTGTCCCTGACAGGCTGAGGGGCAGGGTGATGAGCGCGTTTACGCTCGTCTTTCTCGGCACGGCAACTCTCGGGAACTTAGCGATTGGAAGCCTGGCGCATTATGTAGGCACGCAGCATGCGCTCGAGACGGTTGCCGGGACATGCCTGGTTGGGACATTAATACTTTTGCAGAAGAAAGCCGATATCATAAAAAATATGGGATGAGGAGATTAATAGCCCTCATCCCATACTTGAACTCTTTTTCAGAAAACCTTATTTAGGCAGTGTCTGTGAGTATCTTACTATATCCATTACATCCTGCATTGTATATCCTGTCTCTATGCCGGACGGCATCTTGTTCTCTTTTTCAGAGAGCTTCAGCCTGAGCCTGAGGGCGGGCATAATGCTGCCGGGCTGGCCAAACCTTATTTTGTGAACAAGTTCCCATGGGTTTGATACAGCAAGAGTCCCGACATACTCAGGGCTCTGGTCTGTGCCGAAGTTAAGCTCAGTGCCGTCAGCGCCGTGGCATTTAAGGCACATTTTTTCATACAGCACCTTGCCGTTCTTTGTATCAGCATTAAATGGTGCCTTTGTATTGTAGTCGATATATATCCTGTCGTCTATCAGCCCTTCTTTTAAAAATATGGCAAGGTTATTAATGGCGTCATAGTCCATGACATAGCTGAAATTATGAAAGGGATTTTTTGATCCCAGCAGTATCGCCTCTATATCCTTTAAAGACATTTTCTGGATCTGAAACACTCCGGCAAATCCTGTTTTATGGGAACCTGAGCTGTATGCTCCCTCGTTTCCAAGGTAATCCCAACCGTGGCATTCTTTGCATCTCCAGGTATCGCTGCCGCTTCTTTTGTTTGTGCTCTGCAGCGACCATAACGGCTGGTTTAGCTTCGGCTCTTCAGCCCCTTTGACAACCACCCACCATTGATCATAAAGCTTGCCGCCTTCAATGATCTTCAATGTGTTATCAACAGGCGCGTCTTCAGCCTGCTTGATGCCGGTTGCGCAGGAAGATATTAAAAATAAGATTGAAACAGTCAGGGTAAGGATTACAAAGGAATATCTTTTCATCGGATGCTCTCCTTTTAGAAATATATTATATGATCTGTGCAATTCAGGCGTGTCTCTTAATTGAATTTTATACTAATTCCATAAAAATTCAAAGGAAAAAATTTGTTTGATGAACGGCAATGCTATATCGTCTGAATATATTCATCAACCTCAGCTTTTGTTTTCGTAATCAATTCACTTACGGCATCTGTCAGCGCCTTCAGGTCATCCCATTTGATATTGAAAATATAGTTGTAGATGAAGTAATTGCGGAATGCCAGATACCTTGACAGGTCCTGATAAAGGTCAGGTGGCAGTATGCCGATCTCGTTCGCTTTTTTAAGAACGATCTCGTGCCATCCCGGCGAGTCTTTTATATCGAGCTTGTCGTAGATAAGCATCTGTTTAAGAATGGTTTCAACACCGCTGTAGATGTTTATGATAAAGGTGGCTATTGACGCCTGTTCGGCTATTGTATGTTCCTGCTTGCCTTTGTCATAAACAGAGTGCAGGTGCTGAAGGATAACGTCAATATTCTTAAATTCATCTTCACAGTTTTGCTTCAGTTCATCGATCGTCATTGTTTGTCTCCTATAGTCTTCCGGATTTTAGAATGGATATAAGCAGCCACAAGCCTAACAGGAACGCGATAAAGAATCCGATCGCCCCTATGGCAGGCAGGCCGAATATTGTTGTGCCTATGCCTGACTGGATCAGAAGCGACGAGCCGATAATGATCGAAGCCACTATCACGCTGAAGGCGAGCCGGTTGCTTGAACGGTCGATATCTCTTATAAGCCTGTCTATGCCTATCGGGTCGACCTTCAGGCTTATCTCATTCTTTAACGCCTTTGCCAAAAGCCTGTTGATCTGTCTTGGCGTATCGATTAGCAGGTTGCTGATCTCTGATATATTGTCTTTAGCCTTGTCAAAGATCCTCTGAGGGTTAATCCGGCTCTTTACAAGTTTTGCCGCATACGGCTCAGCAGCGGCTATGAAATTAAAATCAGGGTCAAGCTGCCGCCCTATATTATCAAGCATCAGAACTGTCTTATTGACCAGTATCAGGTCAGACGGTATCGTCAGCCCGTGTTTTATGGCGAGGCGTGTGACCTTCTCCATATAGTCAATAAAATTTATCTCTGAGATGGTAAGGCCGTAAACAGGTTCGAGCAGATCCACCAGGTCGCTCTTGAACTTTTTCCTAAAGATGTCCTGATCCACACCGTCGCTTAAAAGGCCGAGTTCGATATACTCATCTATAAGTCTGTCAAAGTCTTTATTAAAGAATGCCAGAAATGTGTTGGCTATGCTCTCCATCATCTCAGGCGTCAGCCTGCCGGTCATGCCGAAGTCCATGAGGCCGAGCCTGCCGTCCGGAAAGACGAACATGTTTCCGGGGTGAGGGTCTGCGTGAAAGAAGCCGTCCTCAAATATCATCTTAAAATATATATTGAGGCCGTTTTTGGCGAGCTTGGGCCTGTCAATACTCAGAGTGTCTATGGCCTTGATATCATCTATCTTTACGCCTTCGATCCTCTCCATTACCAGGATCTTTTCAGTTACAAAATCTGTATAGACAAGCGGGATATAGACTATCTTGCTGTCAGCGAAATTTCTTCTGAAGCGCTGCGCGTTCCTCGTCTCTCCGATAAAGTCGAGCTCTTTTGTGACGGTCTTTGCGAATTCATCGACAATGCCTTCGGGGTTTAAAAACGATGCTTCGGGAATGTGCCTGACCATAAGGCGCGCTATAATTCTAAGGATGGATATGTCGGTCTCTATTGTTTTATGTATGCCGGGCCTCTGCACCTTTACAACGACCTTCTCCCCGCTTATTAAAGTCGCGTTGTGAACCTGTGCAATGGAGGCTGCTGCAAAAGGCTCGTCTTCAAAATCTGCGAATATCTTCCCGATGGATCTCTTAAGCTCGGACTCTATCATAGCCCTGGCTTCTTCAGCAGGGAAGGGGGGCACATCATCCTGGAGTTTCCTGAACTCGTCAGCATACTCGCTGGTTATAATATCGGGCCTTGAGGATAGTATCTGGGCGAGCTTTATAAAGGAGGGGCCGAGTTCGCTGAAGGCTATTCTGAGCCTTTCAGGTATCGTGAATTTTTCAGGCTCCTTCCATTGGCCGAATACCCTGATCCTCTTTCTGAGGGGGATAAATCTTTGCAGGTTTATCTGTTCGATGAACTGCCCGAAGCCGTGCTTCAGAAATACATTTACTATCTGTCTTATACGGGCGATATTTCTATATCCCCGCCAGAACCTTAGTAATCCTGAGAAAGCCATATCTTATGATCACTCTTTATTGAGCGATCTTTCGAGTTTATCCACTTTCTTTGAAAGCGCCTGGACCTTTTTATTAAGTTCCTCGACTTCTGATTTCTTAGGTATGTTGATAGTATCGAGGGATTTATTAATAAGGTCAGTTATGTTCTTTTCAAAGTCTTCTTTGGTCTTGCCCGCCTTTTCAGACCATTCGTCAAATAGCTTCTTGCCCTGTGCCTCGCTGAGCTCTCCCTTATTGATTAGCTCGTCTACGAACTCCTTGAACTTCTCCTGTATCCCAAGCCCTGCCATACATGTTTTCTGAAAGATATCAGATAATGACATAACAAACCTCCTAATTAATTATTTTGCCTCTCCCTTAATTATATCAGGTACTGAGGAGATTGCCATATCAATAGCGTCGATATCTTTTGTCCCGCCCTGCGCCATATCAGCCCTGCCGCCGCCCTTGCCGCCGGTGACGCTCTTTAATATATTTCCCGCGTGGAAATGGGAGGCGAGGTCCTTTGTGACGAGTGATACATATGACGCCTGGCCGTTAAGTATGGAGCCGAGGACGATGACCCCGGAGCCTATCTTATCTTTCAGTTTGTCCGCCAGATCTCTGAGCGTCTTCATATCAAGCCCGTCTATCTTGTGTGCAAGCACCTTTATGCCGTCTATCTCAACCGTCTTTCCAAGGATGCTCTCTATGTCCTGAGAGGCTGAACTGCTCCTCAGCTTTTCCATCTCCTTTTCCAGAAGCTTGAGGTCGCTTAAGGCCTTTCGCACTTTCTCTGCAACATTAAGAGGGGTTGCCTTAAGAAGGCCGGCAGCTTTTTTCAGCTCTTCTTCCTCGTCATTAATGAACTTATGCGCGTAAAAGCCGGTCAGCGCCTCTATCCTTCGTATGCCTGCAGCCGCGCTTCCTTCAGAGATTATCTTGAACGGGCCGATATCCCCGGTCGCGTCACAGTGCGTTCCCCCGCACAGTTCGGCAGAGTAATTTCCCGCCTTTACGACCCTGACCGTCTCACCGTATTTTTCACCAAAGAGCGCCACCACTCCATGGGCTATCGCATTATTAAGAGATGTCTCAGAGACATGGACAGGCATGTTCTTGATCACCTTTTCATTAACTATCCTCTCAACCTCTTTGATCTCCCTTTCATCCATGGCAAAGAAGTGGTTGAAGTCAAACCTCAGCCGGTCAGGCGCTACGAACGAGCCTGCCTGTTTTATATGATCGCCTAACACTTCCTTCAGCGCCGCGTGCAGAATATGCGTGGCGGTATGATTGCGTTTGACAGCCTCTCTTCTCTCGTCATTTATTATAGGCTTTACATAAACGTCAGGCCTTAAAGTCCCTTTGATTATCCTTGCTGAATGAAGAATAAGGTTGTGGGTTCTTTTTGCATTCATCACTTCAAGCTTCAAGAGCCCTTCGCCGTGCTCCATTATGCCGGTATCGCCCACCTGTCCGCCTGATTCTCCGTAGAACGGGGTCTTGTCCAGAACTACTTCAACCTCTTCGCCTTCTTTGGCCTCTTTTATAATGGCGCCGTTCTTTATCATCGCCCTGACCACGCTCTCTGTTTTATCCGGCGCGTCATAGCCGGTGAACTCAGTGGCCCCGACAAGCGTTTCGATCTCTTTGTATATCCCTGAAACTTCCTCTCCGCCTCCGACCCATGATGCGCGCGCCTTTGTCTTCTGAAGCTCCATCTCTTCATTAAAGCCTTTTTCATCTATCTTCAAGCCGTTGTCTTCGGCAATGTCTCTCGCAAGGTCAAGCGGAAAGCCGAATGTGTCATAAAGCTTGAATAGTTCGGTGCCCGGTATCATCTCTTTGCCTGATGCCCTTATCTCATTAATGACCTTATCCATCAGATCCATGCCTGAAGAGAGTGTATGCGCGAACCTCTCTTCTTCGAACTTGAGAACCTTTTTGCTCATCCCGATGTTCTCATTCAGTTCAGGATAAGAGCCGGACATTATCTCATACACTGCATCAAGAACATCATGCAGGAACGGCCCTTTGATGCCGAGCATGAGCCCGTGTCTCGCAGCCCTTCTTATGATCCTTCTTAAGACATAACCTCTTCCTTCATTTGAAGGCACCAGTCCTTCGGAAAGCACGAATGCCGATGACCTTATGTGGTCGGCTATGACCCGCATCGAGACGTCTGTTGCTTTGTCAGCGCCATATTTCTTCCCTGAAATGCCTGCAACATATTTTATTATCGGCATGAAGAGGTCTGAGTCAAAGTTGTTCTTCTTTCCCTGCATCACAGCGGCAAGCCTCTCAAGCCCCATTCCTGTGTCAATGCTCGGCTTGGGCAGCGGGTGAAGTTTGCCTGCCGCATCTCTGTTGTACTGCATGAATACGAGGTTCCATATCTCAAGGTATCTGTCGCAGTCGCACCCAACCATGCAGCCGGGCTTTCCGCATCCCATCTCAGGCCCCTGGTCTATAAGTATCTCAGAGCACGGCCCACACGGCCCTGTGTCGCCCATCTGCCAGAAGTTGTCCTTCTCTCCGAGCCTGAATATCTGGTTGGCAGGTATGCCTATATGCTTCTGCCATATCTCAGCAGCCTCGTCGTCATCATTGAAAACGGTTATCATCAGCTTGTCAGCCGGAAGTTTTACCTTTTCTGTGAGAAATTCCCACGCCCATTCACACGCCTCTCTCTTGAAATAATCGCCGAATGAGAAGTTGCCTAACATCTCAAAGAAGGTATGATGCCTTGCCGTCCTTCCGACATTCTCAAGGTCATTGTGCTTGCCGCCCGCCCTCAGGCACTTCTGAACGGTCACAGCCCGTTTATGCTGGCTTTCAACATCGCCCAGAAAGATTGATTTGAACTGGACCATGCCTGCATTGGTGAATAAAAGCGTGGGGTCATCAACAGGCAGAAGAGGGGAGCTTGGCATCGCCTTATGCCCTTTGTCCTTAAAGAAATCTATGAAGAGTTTTCTTATATCGCTGCTATTCATTCCGGGATTATTCTCCTGCTGATTTTTTGATACCGTATTATACAAAAATCCGTATATAAATATAGAAGTTATCGGCAGAAGCGTGGCAGATGGCGTTACTTCATCGCAGAGCTGACGGCCGCTTTTATCACATCAGAGGCAAAGCCCCTTCGCTGGAGCATTCCGTACAGCCTTCTCTTTATGACTTCTTCAGGCTGTTTGCTTAATGTTCTTAATTTTTTCTCGAGGAGTTTTTTTGCGGCTTCGTCTTCGTTCTCTTTTGTATGGGAGGAGATGACTTTAGATATAAGGTTTCTTTCTATCCCGCGTTTGTAAAGAAAGAGCTCCGCGCCTCTTTTTCCAAGTAATTTTCTTTCAATCGCGTGTTTTAGCAGCCCGTCAGCCAGGATCTCGTCATTGATAAGCCCGGCACGTTCGAGGTATTCAATTGTGCCGTTTATCTCATCATCTTCAAAGCCTTTTAACTTCAGCCGCTGGATCATCTCTTTGCGGCTTCTGGGGCGGTAGTCAATGAGTCTCAGGGCAGAACTTTTTGCGTCAGCTTGAGAACCTCTCATCAGAGACCTTATCTTTCTTTGGAGATTTTTTTGCGGGATCTGCATAGTCGGGAGAAGATTTATAAACTTCGGCCATCATCCTGAAGTCCTCTTTGTTCTTGGCCTTGGCTAAGGCGTCGCCGTATGAGATAGTGCCGTCTTTATATAATGCAAAGAGGGTCTGATCGTCAACGACAACTCCGGTTCCTTCTTTTCCTTTATCGCCTTTTCTGGTGTCATCCATAAATCTGGATGTTGACTGTATGCCCCTGACCATAAGCGCGAAGTCGTCAGGGTTGGTGGATCTGGTAAGGGCATCTTCGTATGTTACCAGGCCATCTTTATAAAGGTTGAGAAGCGACTGGTCAAATGTCTGCATGCCGTACTGGCTTGCGCCTTCAGCGATATAGTCGCTGATCATGCCGGTCTTATCCTTATCTTCAATGCACCCCTTGACGGTCTTGGTTGCGATAAGCACTTCTATAGCCGCGACCCTGCCCTTTCCGTCGGCAGTCGGCACGAGCCTCTGCGAGATTATTGCCTTAAGCACGGAGGCAAGCTGTATCCTCATCTGCTGATGCTGATGCGGCGGGAATACTGTGATGATACGGTTGATAGTCTCGGATGCATCCACCGTATGGAGCGTGCTGAGAACGAGGTGGCCTGTCTCAGCTGCGACAAGCGCTGTCTGGATCGTCTCATGGTCGCGCATCTCGCCGACGAGTATTACATCAGGGTCCTGCCTCAGAGATGCCTTCAGCGCCTTGGCAAAAGATACCGTGTCAGAGCCTGTCTCCCTCTGATTCACTATGCTCATATTGTCCCTGTGAAGGAACTCTATCGGATCTTCTATCGTCATGATGTGTTCATGCCGTGTGGTGTTTATATAATCAATGATCGCGGCAAGCGTGGTTGATTTACCGCTTCCCGTTGCTCCTGTGACCAGAATGAGGCCTCTCGCTTCAGAAGCGATCTTCTTCAGGATAGGCGGCAGCAGCAGGTCGTCAATGGACTTTATCTCCATAGGGATGACCCTGAAGACTATGCCGACGGTCCCTCTCTGGGAAAAGCAGTTGCATCTGAACCGCCCAAGTCCCGGGATGCTGTAGGCGACATCAACATCTTTTGTCTCATCAAAGACTTTAAGGTGATACTCGTTGAGGATGGCAGAGGCGATGCCTTTAGTATCATCGCCTGAGAGCCTTTCCTCGCCTTCCATAGGAACCAGTGTTCCGCTGATCCTTATGATCGGCGGGCTGCCCACTTTAATATGGAGGTCTGATGCCCCCATAGAAACCGTTTTTCTCAGTAATGCGTTTATATCTCTTGCCATATCTTTATTTCTTATGCTTCTTCATGCCGTAAGCCTCAAGCACTTTATCCTCTATCTCATTGGCGAGCTCAGGGTTTGACTTAAGATATTCCTTGGTGTTGTCTCTTCCCTGGCCTATCCGGTTGCCATTATAAGAATACCACGCTCCTGCCCTTTCTACAATTCCCTTTAATACCCCGTGTTCAATGATCTCGCCGGTCCTTGAGATGCCCTCATTGAAGTATATGTCAAATTCCGCCTGCTTAAAGGGCGGGGCGACTTTGTTCTTTACTACCTTCACCCTGACCCTGTTTCCGACAGACTCCTGAGCGTCTTTGAGCTGTTCTATCTTTCTGATATCAAGCCTTACCGATGAGTAGAATTTCAAAGCGTTTCCTCCGGTAGTTGTCTCCGGGTTCCCGAACATGACTCCAATCTTCATCCTTATCTGGTTTATAAAGATGACGGTTGTATGACTTTTTGAGATGGCGGATGTGAGCTTTCTGAGCGCCTGGCTCATAAGTCTTGCCTGAAGCCCCGGAAGGCTCTGCCCCATGTCGCCCTCTATCTCAGCCTGCGGAACCAGCGCGGCAACAGAGTCGATAACGATTAGATCAAGCGCACCGCTTCTGACAAGCGTCTCTGTCACTTCAAGCGCCTGTTCCCCTGAATCCGGCTGGCTCAAGAGAAGTTCGTTTATATTTACCCCGATCTTCTCGGCATATGTTACGTCGAGTGCGTGCTCAGCATCTATAAATGCGGCAGCGCCGCCTGCCTTCTGAGCCTGCGCAATCGCATTGAGCGTGAGGGTTGTCTTGCCTGATGACTCAGGCCCGTATATCTCAATGACCCTGCCTCTCGGAAAGCCGCCTACGCCGAGCGCTATATCAAGTCCGATGGAACCGGTCGGTATCACCTCGATTTCGGTTCTCCCCTCAGAGCCTAACTTCATTATGGAGCCTTTGCCAAACTGTTTCTCTATCTGTGAAATTGCCACTTCCAAAGCTTTTAAACGGTTCTTGTCAGTCATCGCGCTCCTCCGGGGTATTGTTATTCGTTATAGTGAATCGTCTATTTTACTTATAAGTATTACGGGTTAGTTAAAAGCGCCTCTGAGATCTTTGTATATACAGATCCTGAGTTAGTCAGGCTGCTCTTTATCAATACTGCTGTTTTAACCTCAAAAATCCCCTGGTTCTTCACCTTCTCTGACGTGACTGCTTCGAGCAGGGCATCCTTGTTTTCAGGTGACCGGAACCTCCCTATCGTCAGATGCGGGCTGAATACTCTATTCTCAGGCTTGAATCCGATTTCAGCCATGCTGCTCTCAATCTCTTTCTGAAGATCAATGATATTATTACTTCCGATTAGTCCGGCCCACAATACCTTTGGCGACATCGTGCCGGGAAATACGCCAAGTCCGGTCATCTCCAGGTTGAAAACTTTAAAGCCTTTGCATACGCCGCTGAGATTCTCTGATATCTTTTTTATATGATCTTCTGCTGTGTCGCCGAGGAACTTAAGCGTAAGATGGATATTTTCCGGCCTTACCCATCTTATGTCAGCTCCGTATTTTTGAAGTTCCCTCTGGGTTTCCGCCAGTGATTCCTTTATCTCTTCAGGCAGCTCTATGGCGATAAAACATCTCAGCATGCCATATAGAATAACATATCAAAGAGGTATGGTAAATTTAATAAATTAACCTGAAGAGCTGCAGGCAGATATTGGAATATACGGCAGCTAGAACATCATCGAACATGACTCCAAAGCCCCCCTTAAGCGCCCTTTCAACCTGCCTTACAGGAGGCGGCTTGACCACATCAAAGAGCCTGAAGACAAAGAATCCCGCTATAAGCCAAGGCAGCGTCTTTGGAAGAAAGAGCATTGTTATCAGGTAGCCGCAGACCTCGTCAATTACAATATGGCCGCTGTCTGTCTTGCCGAGCAGCTTTTCAGACTTGCCTGCCGCATAGACGCCGAGGATGAAGAGGGGGATGAATATTGCGATGAGGATATAGTCTCCAAAAAGAGATGTCATGTCCAGCATGTAGGCAAGCAGATATACAAAGAGGGCGGCAACGCCTGTGCCCCATGTGCCGGGCGCTATCGGCATGAAGCCTACAAAACCGAGTGTGGCTATGTGCTGCGGTATCTTCTTCATTCTCAGGCTTCCTGAATTATTTTATAGGAATGTTCGATCTTTGCTCCAGCGCCAAGCGTTGCGCCTACAGAGCAGTACTTATCAAGCGAGAGCTGGATAGCCCGTTTCAGCGCCTCCTCAGATATATCCTTTCCTTTTACAACATACTCAATATGAAACGAGGTGTATCTGTGCGGGTCAGTTTCTGCCTGTTCGGCAAAGACGTTTATCTCAAACCCTGTCACTATCTGCTGTTTCTTCCTCATTATTGATATAACATCCATACCTGTGCATCCGCCCAGTCCCATCAACAGCAGTTCCATCGGCCTTGAGCCGATATTCCTGCCGCCTGAAGAGGCAGGCGCATCCATCACGACCTCATGGCCTGAATCAGCACTCCCTGTAAACTGCATCCCGTCAACCAGCTTAACTATAGCTTTCGGCATTAATGGCCCTCCTGAAATTATTTGTATTTTCTAAAGTAAGGGAATGGCGATTTTTTGTCAATTGGATGATGATTATTTATCAAGCCAAAATAGAAATGTCCTGTGGGGATGTCTTTTTGAGAATCATAGAAGTGGTCAGCACGAAAGAGGTTATTTGTAAACAAAATAAGCCCTGCCCCTTAAATTAAGGGACAGGGCTTATCAAATACCTTCTTAATGCAGATAGATCTCAGCAGAAGCAAGGCTGTTCTTTAACTTCAAAGCCTTTTCAAGGTCTTCCATCTTTCCGGACAGCTCGGATA
>JAUSMY010000024.1 GCA_030646035.1 Thermodesulfovibrionia bacterium
TCCCCATTGATTGTCTGTAGTCCAGCCGGGCTGTCCCCAAACATTCAATTGGTTTCCAGGATCAGTGGCACTGTTATCCCATGATACATCAAGTCCCTTGGTGACATTAGTATGAGTTTGCTGTTTTAGATCATAAACCCACCAATTACTTTCTTTATAATAGTTAATATACCGTCCATCCGGCGAAATACCCATGTGATTAATAAGACCTGAATGTCCCTTTAAAAATAATTCCCTTTTACCGGTTGCAAGATGTACCAGATAATAATCCATATCGGCAATCCACTTATATTGTGGATTGTACTGCAAAGGGTCAGCCACAAGAGCATAATCTTGATTACCGCTCAACATCACCCAACGCTGCTCAGCAGTACTGATTTGACGCACAATAGCACTCTTAGGATACCAAACAGCAAGGTATTGTGGATACTTTACTGTAGCAGATAACTTTCGATCGGGAAATATCATTTTGTCCTTTGCATGCCAAATTTCCACTGCATCTGCTGACATCCCATTAGGTTTGGATAATATAGCCGTTATCCCGAAAAAAACCTTTTCTCCATCTCGTGATAGGGTTAACTCCACGTTTTGATTAGGATCAATTTTCATTGAATCGGGAAAATTTGCATCCGTACTTTTTAAAACATGCTGTTGCCCCGATTCAATATCATGATAATAGAGCTCCTCCTCTCCCTCATTAACACCATAAAAAACAATTGCTTTTCCTTTATGTTGCCATCGTAAAACCTTAAAAGTCTGAGCTTTTTGTGAAGCTATAAAGCGTTTGACATAAGTTCCTGCCAATGTTAGACTTCCTACTTGACCAATACCATTTTCCGTGCTCGCATAAACCAACATATTTTTAGCATCATTCAAACGGTATTGCGTCACATTCGAAATGACATCGATAATCATTCCGTCTTTTCGTATCACAAGCGGGCTGCCTTGACCCTTTTCCATCGTGACAAGATAGTGGGTGTCTGATGAAAAATCATAGCGCTCTACACCGGGAATCACACTCTCTTTGCCACTTCTCAAATCAATTAAGGAAAGACCTTCTTTCTTGCTGCAGGCAAAAGTGCGCTCACCGTTAAAAATTCCTGCACGTCCTCCAGGTAAAGAATACTTCTGTCTGGTTTTAGTATTTAGAACAAACAAGGTGTCTGCCTTGGAC
>JAUSMY010000025.1 GCA_030646035.1 Thermodesulfovibrionia bacterium
CTCATAAAAAAACCGGTACACCGGCTGTCTTTCGACAGTGGTGTACCGGTGTTAATACTAGGTTTCGGCTTATAGCTTGGTAAATACTGGGATAACTGCTCCAGCAATACTGTTGATATAACGATTACCTTGCTGATCCCAGGTCATCAATAAACCACCAAAGCGGCTTTCTGGGTCACCCAACAGAGCCATCAGACGTTGTACTTCCCATAATGCGTCTTTAGCTTCCATCTTAATTTCACGGGTTTCACCAGGTTGAATACCATTGTCATTATCCACGCTCAAACCAGTTGCTACCAGTTCTCTTGGATAATCAGGATCCAAATGTGATTGACCTAATTTGTTTACAAAACGTACACCAGCTGTGGTGAACTCACCGATGTTAACCGCTGAATCTCCATTGTTGGTAACTTCCATGGTTACGCGCAGTGCACGTCCTGGTACGTCATAGTTAGCATGAGTCACTTTGATCGCAACTGGATTGGGTGCAATCGGCATTGGCTCCACTTTAGATTCACCTGCTTGGATAGGTACTGTGTAAGGATGAACGCTCTCTGTATAACGATAGCCTCCCCATACAATCGCACATGTCAGAATTGCAACTGCCAATCCAACTTTTCTATCCGTTGGTGATGTCAGTAATTCATCACCATAGGCCAACAATACACGGCTACGTGGCAGGAACATCGGCTTCGCTACAAAGTAACCAATCCAGAAGCAACCTAAACCTAACCATACTATGTGCCAGAATACGCCATTGCTGAAGTTGAATGTTTCTAAGTCAATGCTCTTACCAGTCAATGTGGTGATTGGATTGGTAAAATCATCCCAACTTCCAGAAATGTTCATCCAGGATGCTGGGCCTGCAATTGGACCTGCATCTTTTACGTTCACCATCGCATGCATATGATGGCGTCCTGGAATCCTTGCTTTCAGTTTCACTTCAAATTCATAGTCACGTCCAATTTCCAACGGACCTGAAATGAATGTTGGGTGTCCATTCAGCTTGGTACTCAGACGCACAAACACAGGGCTTGGGCTACCTACGTTAAAAAACGCACGACCTGGCTTGCCCACTGCACGTGGCCAATCTTCCGCTAAGTGAAATTTCCCTGTCATCGTCGCAATGTCATTGACTTTGGTGACTTTCGGTTGCCACTTCATGTCATACCATTGAATACTACGCATACGCAGGAACGGTTCTTGCGAACGTTCACCATGTGCTGCTGCAGGTGCTACATCTACTACCAGCGTAACCGCCAGTGATGCCGCTCCAATTGCGGCTCCGTACAGGCCTAATACGCCCAGCTTAAAAATGCTTTTTATATTCATTATTTGATCCCCTGTGCAAAGCCTTTTTCACCAAAAGCTGTTACGTCGTTCTTCATCGAGATACGACCTCTTTCTCCTTTAACATAGTAGAAAGCGGTGCAATAAAGTTTGCCAAAGTACCACCATACGCAGAACATCAGCATCGATACAAAAGCTGCAAAGAAGGCCGCAATCACTGTGGTATGTCCACCAAATGTACGCAGCGAGCCTTGCTCAATTAAACGTACGTATTCTGGTGTACCTGTACGTACATACAGGAAACCGGTGTAGTCAGCTACTGACAACAATACACCTTCTACTACCACTGGTAAGTGGGTTGGACCAAATATTGGCCAGTTACCTGGATAGAAAAACAATCCAAAGAAACCGCCGCCTAACAGTGCTGTAACCAGCCAGTTACCCGTTAATAACATGATTGTATCCATCATCAACGCGCCTGGAATCATGGTTGATGGTAATACAAAGTTAAGTGGGTAATGTGACCACCAGTAAAATCCCCAGTAACGGGTCAACCATTCACCTACTAACAGGCATACGATACATAATGTCGCGCCAAATGGTAAGCGATAGTTTACCCATAAGTAATACATCAGGGCTGCACAATACATGATACCTACAATCGGTGTTACAACCGGCCACCATTGACGGTCTTTCCAGTCAAGCCAAAAATCCCAGTCACCTGCCAACAACATGAAGTGCATGTGATAGGTGCCAACCAGAAGAATACAGAGAATTGGAAAATACACTGCATCGATATATCTGGACATCTTGACTGCTTCTGGCGGCATCTTTGCCGCGGCTATAATTTCGTCTGTTCTACTCACTAGACCCTCCCTTCATTCATTCGTGTGATATTAAATTTGAAAACATGACGATTCCTTTTCTTGTCTTCGCTTTTGTTTCTTTCCGTCGACTTATAGCCCTCATTTCCCTAACTTTAAGCCAACTTTAATCTCTTTATCACGCCACTCATCTCTGGGTAGCGTGATAACTATAGCCTAGATTAAGGAACAATCCGGTTATTGAGAATTTCTTTGCTTTGGTTATTCCAGATCACGTCTGTCAGATTCGAGTAACGGGTGATGATCTGTGCTGCAATACCGCCCGAGAACAAACCTGCCCAACCCAAAATCACAAAGCCCCAGTGCAGTGGCGCACTGAACAATTCTTCCATGAACCAGAATGCATGACCCCATTCGTTCAATCCAACGTTTGGCAGAATCATCAATGGGCCGGCAATTGCCATAACCAATGGGAATGATGTGCCGCGGCTGTACAGTGGCAGACGGGT